>QKCC01000289.1 GCA_003245835.1 Spirochaetales bacterium
TCCGCGCCGAATTCTTCGATTATGTCGTCGGGGTTGATTACGTTCTTCAGGCTCTTCGACATCTTCGCGATTACCTGCTCAACAGCCTCTCCGGTTGCCGTCTCGACAAACTGTCCCTCGCTCTTCTCTTCAACCTCATCAACCGGAACAAGCGATTTGTTCGGCCTCTGGTACGCGAAAGAGGTTATCAGTCCCTGGTTGATCAGGCGCTGAAAGGGTTCCGGGTTCTTTACAACTCCGAGGTCGAACAGCACCTTGTGCCAGAAGCGCGCGTACAGCAGGTGCAGAACGGCGTGCTCGGCGCCGCCGACGTAAAGGTCGACCGGCATCCAGTAGTCCTGCACCGCCTCCGAGGCAAACTCGCCCTTGTTGTGCGGGTCAAGGTAGCGCAGGTAGTACCAGCACGAACCGGCCCACTGCGGCATTGTATTCGTCTCGCGCTTTGCAGGCCCTCCGCAGACCGGGCAGGTCGTGTTGACCCATTCCTCGATCCTCGCAAGCGGCGATTCGCCCGTTCCAGACGGTTCGTAGCTTTCTACCTCGGGCAGCGTCAGCGGAAGTTCTTCTTCCGGTATAGGCACGATCCCGCAGTCGGGACAGTGCACCAGCGGAATCGGTTCGCCCCAGTAGCGCTGGCGGCTGAAGATCCAGTCGCGGAGTTTATAGTTTACGGCAGCCTTTCCAAGCCCCTGGCCTTCAAGCCATGCCGTGATTTTATCAATAGCTTCCTGTTTGCCCAGGCCGTCGAGCGGGCCCGAGTTCACATGCGGACCGTCTCCGGTAAAGGCCTCCTCTTCCACATTGCCGCCCTTCAGGACTTCAATAATCGGAAGGCCGAACACCTTTGCGAATTCCCAGTCGCGCTCGTCGTGCGCGGGTACCGCCATGATGGCGCCGGTACCGTAGCTGATAAGAACATAGTCGGCAATCCAGATCGGAATCTTCTGTTCGTTGACCGGGTTAACCGCATAGCTGCCGGAAAATACACCGGTCTTCACCTTTGCAAGGTCTGTCCTTTCAAGGTCGGACTTCAGCGAGGCCTGGTAAATATATTCTTCAACGGAAGCACGGTGTTCATCGGTGGTAAGCTTCTGAACAAGCGGGTGCTCCGGGCTCAGTACCATGTAGGTCGCCCCGAAGAGAGTGTCGGGCCGGGTTGTGTAGACAGTCAGCTTTTCGTCGATTCCGTCGATAGTAAAATCAACATCGGCACCGGTCGAGCGGCCGATCCAGTTGCGCTGCATAGCCTTAATCGAGTCGGACCAGTCCAGCTCATCAAGCCCTTCAAGCAGCTTGTCGGCATACTCGGTAATCTTCAGGATCCACTGCCTGATGTTCTTTTTTTCAACCTGGGCCCCGCAGCGGTCGCATGTACCGTCGTTTACTTCCTCGTTCGCAAGCCCCGTCAGGCAGGACGGGCACCAGTTGATCGGCGCGTTCGATTCGTATGCGAGCCCCTTCTTGTAGAGCTGCAGAAAAATCCACTGCGTCCAGCGGTAGTACTCGGCGGTATGCGTCATTATTTCGCGGCTCCAGTCGTAACTGAACCCGAGGCTTTTTATCTGCTTCGTAAAATGTTCGATATTCTTCTCGGTAGTCGCCTTCGGGTGAGTACCGGTTTTTATTGCATAGTTCTCGGCCGGCAGACCGAAAGAATCGTAACCCATCGGGTGCAGAACATTGTAGCCGTTCATCCTCAGGTATCTGCAGTAGATGTCGGTTGCAGTGTAGCCTTCCGGGTGTCCAACATGCAGACCGGCGCCCGACGGGTAGGGGAACATATCCAGAACGTACATTCTCTTTTCGGGCGGAAAGGACGGGTCTTCCTCGACCCTGAATGAATTATTGTCTTCCCAGTATTTCTGCCATTTCGGTTCTATTTCTGTAAAGGGGTATTTGCTCATGCGCGTATGATACAGGAGAGATAAATTATTATCAATACTGGAGTTGGGGCGGCCGCCTCGCCGAAAAGCTGCGCTTTCCGCTCGCCGCCGGACTTTCCAGGGGTTCCGTAAAAAGCGGCGAAAACCCCTATGGGTTTTACGCCGTTTTCACCGCCTGCGGCGCCCTTACAATTCCTGCCGCGGAAACTGAATTACTCTTTTAACCGCAGTTCCGCTTCTTCTGCCGTCAGGGTTTTACCGAATGAAATGCTGACCTCGGGGAATTTTTTGAAAATCCGGCGGGTGAAATCCTTAATTCCCGCAACGATATCTTCAGTAAGTTCGGCTGTATTTTTTTCGGGGCTGACGAATATTTTTATGTCACTCTGCTTTTCGCCCCGGTACTCCTCGTACATCTCGAGGGCGCCGATTATTTCTGCGGATATGGGCTTTCCGGTATCATGACTGCTCTCTGAAATGGACCACACATCGATGCAGTCCCCGTCTTCGCCGGTAGTCCCGGGAATGAAACCATACTGGTATTCTGCTGCGGCAAGCAGTTCATCAGTTCTGATAAACTCAAGAGTCTGTTCATCGTACTTGTCCCGATACCTGCTGTTCTTTTCGTTCTGCAGGAAGATTTCTACCTTCATCGGGATTCATTATACCATACTTATTAATCATGCCGGAAAATTGACCTGGTAAAATCATCCGGGACCATTCAATGACCTTTTTTATGTTTTGTTTATGAAAAAGAACAAAAATAAACAATACTAATTGATTGAAAACGATAATTTATTTCTTGACCCCGATAATCAGCGGTGCTAAGATTGACCAAAAATACATCCTCACGACTGACCCGGGAGCAGCTATGTACTTTAAAACTTTTTCGAAGGTATTAATAATCAATTTTTGTATTCTGCTGGCGGCAGGAGCTTTTATTTCATTAAGTTTTAATGCTTCATCAGGTTTCGAACAGCCTTTTAATATTTTTCAGGTACTGCTGCATACAGTTATACCTGCATTGATCAGTACGTTAGTGATCTTTCTGATGATGAAATATCTGATTGTGAAGGATCTGAATAAAATCCGGGACAGGATAACAGCAGGGACCCCGAAGAGGGGTGATGCTTTAAATGGTACAGAACCAGCAGCCGGGTATGATTTAAAAAATCTGCTGGGCGAAACTGATTTACTTTTTGATACCCTGGGGCGTTCAATTTCCAGCCTGAAAGCACTCACCGATAAAAGTATGGAAATCGGAGAAACAGTGGAAGGGGCGGTTAGAAAGACGGCGCTTCTGAATGCCGACGTCTCCGGCTCAATCAACGGAAATCTTGGAAAGATCTCAAAGCTGAAAGATGAAATAGACAAAACAGCTGAGGGAATCAAAACCGTCGGAAGTTCGCTGAAGGAACTTACAAATATGATTGCCGAGCGCCAGAGCGCCTCCGTAACCGAATCGACTTCCGCTATCGAAGAAATGCTGGCTTCGATAGAGAATATATCGAGGACCTCATCAGATGAGAGCTCTGTTACGGTTGACTTGAGCAGGATTACCCGGACGGGGTCAAAAGAGATGACGGAAACCCTTCAGGCCATAGAGCAGGTTTCGCACACTGCGGATTCCGTAATGACCCTCGTAAATGTGATTAATGATATTGCCGAACAAACCAACCTCCTTGCGATGAATGCCGCCATCGAAGCTGCTCATGCCGGAGAAGCAGGACGGGGGTTTTCTGTCGTAGCTTCCGAAGTCAAGAAGCTTGCCGAACAGACAAATGCCAATGCGAAGCAGATAAGCGAAACCCTGTCGGTAATGAAGCATCAGATGAACGATGCAAGGCAGCGTACTGCAAATTCCGATTCAGGGTTCCGCCAGATAGCAGAAAAAATTGAAACCGTATCTTCCGGTATGGGCGAAATAACCGGCGCCGTAAATGAGATTTCGGCAGGAGGTTCACAGATACTGAGGGCAATGCAGGACCTTCAGGAAATTACCGAAGATGTGAAGGATTTCTCAAGCAGGACTGACGGTCAGCTGGAAACCATCATCGGATCCGTACAGAGTATCTCTGTCTTGGCTGACGAGAACCTCTCCGGTGCGGACCGAATGGGTGATCTCGTCCAGGAAATATCATCTTCGATGAAAAACCTGGGTGAACTCGGCGAGGCAAACGCTGAAGAGCTTGCGGGAATCGACCTTGAATTGTCGAAACTTAACCTGTCTTCGGACATACAGGTATTTACGATAGCCTACAACGAGGTACCGCCATTTTCGATGAGCGGCAGCACGGGCAAACCGGAAGGCGCGGCAAATGATTTTCTGGTCGATATTCTGAAAGATGCCGGAATACCGGAGGTTAGGTTCAAACATGTACAATCGCTCGAAAGAATCTACGAAATGCTCGATCGGAACATGATTGATGCGTATACGCTTGCAACGGAAACCTATCCGCTCCGTCCTGAGCTCCGGTATATTGTCCCGGGTAAACCCAGCATAACGCCGACTGCGGGCCTTGTAGTCGGTAAAAACAGTCCACTTCGAAAAATCTCCGATCCGGGAGATATCTCAAACCTGGTTATAGGGACAAAAACCGGTATGCCTCTAACTGC
>QKCC01000254.1 GCA_003245835.1 Spirochaetales bacterium
CCTGCGCGGAAAACGTGTGCTTATAACGGGCGCCGGCGGAAGCATCGGAAGCGAACTTTCGCGCCAGCTTCTGTCGGGCGGGGCCCAGCGGCTCTACCTGCTCGATCACGGCGAAAACAACCTGTACGAGATAGAAGCTGAGCTGAAGCTGCTGCAGGAAGAGGGCGTCGGCGAAGCGGCAACAATCGTCCCGGTCGTAGGCGATCTTCAGGACCGGGAATTCATGCACTTCATCCTGTCCCGGCTCAAGGCTGATGTAATTTTCCACTGTGCAGCGTATAAGCATGTGCCCATGATGGAAATGAACCCGGTAGAAGCGATTAAAAACAATGTTTTCGGAACACGAAACCTTGTTGACGCCGCAATTAAAAGCGGAGTGTCCAAGTTCGTGCTTATCTCGACGGACAAAGCGGTAGAGCCGGTAAGCATATACGGCTCGTCAAAAATGATTGCCGAGGAAATAGTCCTTTCGGGAAACAGTTCGAAGACCGGTAGTCCGTTTCGGAAATGTACTCGGCTCAAGGGGCAGCATTGTCCCTCTTTTTCAGAAACAGATAAGCAAGGGCGGACCGGTAACAATTACCCATCCGGACATAAAACGCTACTTCATGACTATTCCGGAGGCTGCCTCGCTTGTTCTGAAGGCCGGCGGCGTCGGCGCAGGCGGGGTTCTGTACCTGCTTGACATGGGAGAACCGATTGTAATCAGGGACCTTGCCGAACAGATGATCAGTTTCTACGGATACCGGCCGGGAAAAGACATTCCGGTTGTGACGATAGGCCTGCGGCCCGGAGAAAAACTGGAAGAGAAGCTCTGGTCATCGGACGAGAACCCGCAGCCGACGGAATACCCGGGCATAATCAAACTTGAAAAAAACAACAGATTAAACGGCAGGCTCCGGCAGCTGCTTGAAGATCTCTCGGAGATCTGTTTTTTCAACAGCGGATCTGCCGCAAAATACAGAAACCGCAGGAATCTTCGACTCACCATAAGGAAATATATTCCGAACCTGGAAATACCCGAGAATGAACCCGAATACTGATTTTATCCCTTTCGCGCGCCCGTCCTTCTCTGAAGATGAAGAAAATGCAGTACTCGATGTGCTGCGCAGCGGATGGCTGACCACGGGAGCCGTTACGGCGAAGCTTGAGGCGAAAACAGCCGAAGCGTCGGACGTAAAACACGCTCTCGCTGTAAACTCCGCAACATCCGGACTCCACCTTGCGCTTGAAGCCTCGGGAGTCGGTGCCGGCGACCTTGTCATAACCACGCCCTACACCTTTACTGCAACGGCTGAAATAATCAGGTACTGCGGGGCTCACCCGCTGTTCGTAGACATAGAGAAAGACAGCTTCAATATTTCGGCCGAAAATATCCTGAAGGCTCTGGAAAGCCATAAAGGATCAGGCAGCCGGATTACTGCGGTTATACCGGTTCATGTAGGCGGACAGCTCTGCGGAAGGGACGCAATTGAAGCGGCAGCCGAAGAATATAATCTTGCAGTCATTGAAGACGGCGCACACCTTCAGCCGTCTCCCCTTCTGACCGGCAACAGGAGCATACTCGTATACTCATTCTACGCTACAAAATGCATTACAACCGGTGAAGGCGGCATGGTCGTTACCAACAATGATGAAGCCGCGCAGAGAATGAAAATGATGAGGTTTCACGGCATCAACAGGGAAGCCTGGGACAGGTACCGCAAGAAGGGAACCAGTTCCTGGGAATACGACATTACCGCGGCCGGTTTCAAATACAACCTTCCGGACATCCTTTCGGCAGTCGGGATTGTACAGCTTGAAAAAGCGGAACAGATGCAGGCCCGGCGGCAGGAAATAGCAGCGCAGTATGATGAGGCATTCGGAGACTCTGATATGCTTGTGATCCCCCCTGCCGCGAACAATGCCAGCAGGCACCTGTATATCCTCAGAATACAGCCTGAAAAGCTTGTAATAAGCCGGGATGAACTCGTCCATATGCTGTCCGAAGCGGGAATAGGCATTTCTGTCCATTATAAACCCCTGCACCTGATGTCATATTACAGCAGCATGTACGGGCTCAAACCGGAAGATTTTCCCGAGAGTCTGAAAAAATACCGCACTTCATTCAGCATTCCTATCTACCCGGATTTGACCGAAACCGAGATTTCGAGGATAATCAGCACTGTATTGGATACCTGCAAACAGAACAGGAGATAGTTTTGCCTGATACACATAAGAACAAACGTTTTATATGTGACTATTATACGCTCGGGATGACCGTTATAAGAATCATAAGAGCAGAGGTCCCGTGCGGGAAAATCGATGAAATCAATATTCCCGAACTGCCCGAAGGAATGGGTGTGGTCCTCTACGATGATCTGCCCGGAAGAAAGGAACTGAAAGTCTTCGCCAGAACGATGCCGCTGCTGTGTACCGGCGAGGTTATGTATGAAGGCGAAGCTGTTATGCTGCTGTACGGACCGGACGAAAAAGAGCTGGATTTTATAGCTTCGCAGATTACAATAACCTATGATACGGACTACACATTCCGTTCTATGGATAACTACGAACCTGAACAGATCGACCGCGAACTCAGCTTCACCCGCGGCAAGCCCGATCGAAATTTTGAAAAAGCCCATGTCGTCATCGAGGAAACCTACTCGACGTCAGCTCAGAAACACTACGATCTTGAGCCGCTTGGAGCTGCCGCATTCATCCAGAAGGATGGAATAGAGATTACATGCGCAACCCAATGGCCGTTTAACGTAAAGGATAATGTTTCGGCAGCCCTCGGTATTCCCGGGAACAAGGTGAATGTAAACGTCCCCACCATGGGAAAAACCCATAGCGGAAAGCTCTGGTACGCAGGGCTTCTGGCCTGCTACGCCGCTGTTGTATCGTGGAAGACTTCAGATCCGTCAATTTGCATAATCCCGAAAACAGAATCGGTCCTCTACACTCCCGGCAGGGCGGCTTCGCAGATCAAACACAGAACGGGGCTTGATGAAAACGGAAAGCTTCTGTGCAGAAGCATCGATATCTCGATTGATTCAGGGGCCTACCCGATGCTTTCGGTTGAAATGATCAACAGGATCTGCTTTTCAGCCGCCGGAGTCTACGCGGTTCCCGCATTGAGAATAACCGCCCGCAGCCTTAGAACAAACAACCCGCCTTCCGGGGCATTTAACGGCATGGGATTTCACCAGAGCTTTTTTGCAGGAGAATCACACAGCAATTCGCTCGCCCGTGAAGCCGGAATGAACCCGCTTGAGTGGAGACTGCTGAATGCGGCCAAAAAGCAGATAAACCTTCCCATCGGATGGGAAAGCAGAAAATCAATTCAGCTAGATGCCCTGCTCGAGAAGGTGGCGGGTATGTCGGACTACCGAAGAAAACATGCCGCCTACAGCCTTTCCTCGACAAAGCAGAACTCGTTCTCGGGAAGGAAGCGGGGAATAGGAATTTCGATCTGCTGCCAGGGCAACGGATTTATGGGAAAGGTCGAAGAGACTGAGAAATATACAGTGTCCGCAAGACTCGACACCGACGGAACCCTTTCACTCTTTACATCGGCAGTACCCGAAAATTTTCAGACGTCGAGACTCTGGCGTGAAATAGCAGGAAGCATCCTCGAGATTGCCCCGGATGAAATAAGGATTGAGACAACCGATACTTCGCTGGTTCCGGATTCCGGACCAAGCCTTTTTTCAAGAAATATTACGATTATCACCCAGCTGATTGATAAATGCTGTAATGCGATAAAAAAAAGCCGGTTCAGGCTGCCGCTGCCTATCGAGGTTAAACGAAGCTACAGGCTTCCGCGTACAAACGGCTGGGACCCTGAAACCTTCACAGGAAACCCGTTTCCGATAGTCAGCTGGGGGGCAGCCGTTGTAGAAACTGAAACAGAACCGATAACCCTCGAAACAATAATCCGCGGGGTCTGGTTCGCAGCAGACTGCGGCAAGGTGATGAACAGGGAGCTGGCAAGGGCTGAAATCGAAAGTGAGATCTTCCGTTCGGTTATTAGCACGACAATGAAACCTCCCGTTGGAAAATACTCGAAAACAAGAGTGCCGCTGACGCCGGTCCAGCCCGAAAATCACTTCCCTGTTCGGATTGAGTTTCTTAACAGCCGGGAAAACAAACCGGGAGGAATCGGAGAACTTGCCGACAGCCTGATACCTGCCGCGCTGTCGGAAGCAATCGCCATGGGACTCGACATCAGGCTTCGGGGTCTTCCGTCCACACCCGAATCGCTGTACCATCTGATCGAGCACAGGGGAAAGAGCAAGGAGCAGGAACTTGAAGATTGATTTTTCATTGAACGATAAAAAGGTTTCAGTTGATACCCTGCCCGAGAAAAGGCTTATCGATGTAATCAGGGAGGATTTCGGCCTGATGACCACGAAGAACGGCTGCTACTCCGGAGAATGCGGAAGCTGTATTGTGCAGCTTGAGGGGAATACAGTCCCTGCCTGCCAGGTACCGGTTTTTGCAGTCCGTGCCAAGCATGTTGTAACCATCGAAGGGTTTATGGGTACCGAAAGATATCTGGATATAATCAGCGCCTTCAACGACGTAAAATGCGTCCCCTGCCCCTTCTGTTTTGCCGGCAAGATTTTAGCCGTCGACAGCCTTATAGACAGCCGTCGTTCACCGGAAACTTCGGAAATAATGTCGCTTCTTTCGGACCACTCATGCAGCTGCACCTCGGTATCGGCTTTTGTCGAAGGGGTCAAGATTGCGTACCAGAACCGTGAGATCAGGGGAGAACTGATGCGATGAAGAAGAATGTCCGCTCACCGCTGGTCTATTATCCCAAAACAATAAACGAGCTTCTTGCGCTGTATAAATCAATGCCGGACAGTACTCTCTTTGCCGGAGGAACCGGACTTCTTTCGACAAGGTCCGCCAAATATCCCGATTTCCCGGGGAATATTATCTATCTGCGCCGAATTGAAGAGCTATCTGCCATCCGGAGATCAGAGGGGTATCTGGAAATCGGTGCCTGCGCGAGGCTGAACCGGGTCCTCGGCATCGGCGAACATGTACTGAAACCTGCGCTTTTTAACGCGATCAAAGCTATAGGAACCATGGAAATACGCAACCTTGCTACAATAGGAGGAAACATCTGCAGCCCATACCGGGTCAAAAGCCTCTTTCCGCTGCTGATGCTTCTTGACACAAGGTTTGAATTGCGAAAACAGGGAAGCTCGCGCTGGGTAACTCCCAGAAAGTTCCTGTCGCAGGAAGAAGGCAGAAAGCCCGGGGAAGTTCTGACCAGGATCAGGATTCCGTTCAACAATTTCAATCACCAGTCCTATATAGTTACCGGAGATCTGAAATCAGATTATTCAAGTGCGCTGACATTCTGCTGTCTTGCGTCCGTCCAGAAAGAAAACCTGACAGGATTGCGGTTTTCGGCGGGGTTCGGAAACAACGGAATTTTCCGCGCAAGGGATTTTGAAGAAACCCTTCTCGGCCGCAAACTGCCGGTCTACGGGCTCACCGCGGATCCCCTCTTCAGCCGCCTGACAACAGCACTTAAAACCCGCAAGGATGAGATTTCCTCATTTCAGAGAGTCCAGATCGAGGGACTGTTTCTGTCGTTTATCCACCAGCTGAACGATACGCTTTAGCTATAATTAGAATTGTCGGCGGTACAAATCTGTTGAACAATTAGCTGTTCCTGAGTATTATTTCAGGGTGGCAGATATACCTGAATTCGTTCATCTTCATACACATTCCGACTATTCTCTTCTTGACGGAGCATCATCAATAGGCAGGATGGTCGGGAAGGCTGTGTCGCTCGGAATGAAGCATATCGGCCTTACCGATCACGGAAACATGTTCGGAGCCCTGCGATTTTACGAGGAGTGCAAGACGCACGGCATAAACCCGATTATAGGCTGCGAGTTCTATGTGGCTCCCGGGTCGAGACATGTCAAATCCGGGGCGGAATCCGGAAACAAATATTATCACCTTGTCCTTCTGGCAAAATCCGAAAAGGGATATAAAAACCTGATGGAACTTTCTTCAATCGGCTATACAGAGGGTTTTTATTACAAACCGCGTATCGATGATGAAGTTCTTGAAAAGTTCAAGGACGATCTTATTGCATCGAGCGCATGTATAGGAGGGGAGATTCCCCAGCACATCCTTAACGGCAATATAGAAGAAGCGGAAAAACGGGCCCTATACTATAACAGCCTTTTCGGGCCCGGCAATTATTACCTCGAACTGCAGGATCACGGACTTCAGGAACAGAAGATCGTCAACGATGCCCTGATTGAGATGTCCGCAAAAACGGGGATCCCGCTGATTGCAACAAACGACAGTCACTACATCGACAGGGACGATGCAAACGCCCAGGATATTATGCTCTGCATAGGTACCGGCAGGTTTAAAAGCGAATCGAACCGGATGAGCTTCAGCGGCGACGAGTTCTACTTCAAAAACCAGCAGGAAATGTACAGCCTGTTCAGCCATGTACCGGAAGCCCTTGCAAACACCGTAAGGCTTGCTGAAAAATGCAATGTCGAAATAAAGTATCCCGGCCCCCTGCTTCCGATATATGATATACCGGCGCCGCATAAAGGTCCCGGAGACTACCTCAGGTATCTGACATATGAAGGCCTGAAGTTCCGATACCCCGAAGTTACGCAGGAAATAAAAGATAGGGCTGATTTCGAGCTTGATACAATCATTTCAATGGACTTTCCGTCATATTTTTTGATTGTATGGGACTTTATTCACTGGGCCCAGCAGCACGACATACCGGTAGGCCCCGGAAGAGGTTCAGGCGCAGGTTCAATAGTCGCATACGCGCTGAGAATAACCGATATCGATCCGCTTAAATACGAGCTCCTCTTCGAGCGTTTTCTGAACCCCGAGCGTGTATCGATGCCCGACTTTGATATTGACTTCTGCTTCGAAAGACGGCAGGAGGTTATCAATTATGTAACCGGCAAATACGGAAAAGAAAAGGTCGGCCAGATAATAACCTTCGGAACACTTAAAACGAAGGCTGTTCTTAAGGACGTTGCAAGGGTGCTCGAGATACCGTTCTCTGAATCAGACGCTATTTCGAAGCTTGTTCCGGAAGCGCCGAAGATGTCGATTGAAAAAGCAATCGACATGGAACCAGAGCTGAAAAAGTTTATGGAACGCGGAGGGGTATTTACGGAACTGTTCGATACCGCCGGGCGCCTCGAGGGGCTCAACCGCCATGCGTCCACACACGCCGCGGGCATAGTCATCGGGCAGACAAAACTGACCGATTATGTTCCGCTCTACCGTGATAAGAACGGCGCTATTTCGACCCAGTACACAATGGACCAGATTGAGCCCTGCGGGCTCGTTAAAATGGACTTTCTCGGCCTGAAAACACTAACGCTGATCCGCAACACCGAAAAGCTTGTCCGGAAAAAGATCCCGGATTTTTCAATAACCAATATTCCCGAGGATGATGAAAAAACATTCAAAATGCTCGGAGAGGGCAAAAGCACCTGTATTTTCCAGTTTGAAAGCTCGGGCATGCAGTCAATTCTGAAGGACGCCCAGCCTAACTCGATTGAGGACCTGATTGCGTTGAACGCGCTTTACAGGCCGGGACCGATGCAGTACATTCCGCAGTTCGTAAAAAGCAAAAAGGGAGATATGCCGATCACCTACCCTGACCCGAGCCTTGAGGAAACGCTTAAACCGACCTACGGGGTTATTGTCTATCAGGAACAGGTAATGATGGTAGCCCAGATAATCGGCGGGTTCTCACTGGGAAAAGCGGACATACTGCGGCGCGCGATGGGTAAGAAAAAAGAAAAAGAAATGGACAAGATGAAGGTCGAGTTCATTGAAGGCGCAGTCGCAAAGGGTCTCGGAAAGGCGCATGCCGACGGCATCTTCGAAATGCTGAAGCCGTTTGCAGGCTACGGTTTCAACAAATCCCATGCCGCAGCCTACTCGGTGCTTGCATACCAGACAGCATACCTTAAGGCGAATTTCCCGGCCGAATTCATGGCAGCCAACCTTACAAACGAAATAAACAGCCCCGACAAGCTTACCGAGTACATATCGGAGGCCCAGGAAATGGGCATTGAAATGATGCCCCCCAATATGAACCTGTCCGAAAAGAACTTCACCGTTGTTGACAACAAGATAGTTTACGGCCTGATCGGAATCAAAAACGTCGGCGAGAATGCAGTTGAAGAGATACTCAGGCAGCGTGAAAAGGACGGACCTTTCAAGACGTTCATTGATTTTGCCGAGCGGGTAGATCTTAAAACCGTAAACCGGAAGGTTATTGAAACATCGATTCAGACCGGGCTTTTTGATTCAATGGGAATGAACAGGGCGAGCCTGATGCACAACCTCGACAAAATCCTCGATTTTGTCAGCAGTGTTAAGGCTGACCAGGGAATCGGCCAGGCGTCGCTTTTTGATGCGCCGGAGCATGAGGAATTTCATTCTCTTGAAACTGAAACAATAGAGGAATGGCCGAACAAGGAACTTCTTAAGTTCGAAAAGGATTTTCTGGGCTTCTACTTTTCCGGACATCCGATGGATAAATACAGGAAGACATGGGAAAAATCCACTACACTCGATTTGTCCAACCTCGGCAGGGCTACGAATAAAAAATCCTACAAGATTCTCGGGATGATCAAAACCATGAGATCGCTGATTACCAAAAAGGGCGACAAAATGGCCTTTGCAGTTATTGAAGACTACAGGGGAACAATCGAAGCCGTTATTTTTCCGAAGACCTTCGCGGAATACAGCTCCGTTCTGAAGGTCGACGAGGTTTACGGATTTGAAGGCAAGTTTGACAATACGCGTGCAAATCCTTCGTTTCAGCTTGATAAGGTAGTCACCCCTGAAGAATTCGACAGTAATACGATAAAGGAAATCCACATCCGCCTCAACGGAGGGTCCGAAGAAGAGGATCGGATGGAGGACCTGAAAGATACACTTCTGCACCATACCGGCAACAGCCCGGTATTCTTTCATCTGAAAGACAGCAGTCATGAAATAATCATAAAGGCATCCAACCATATTCTGGTGGATCCGAACAATATGCTTCTGGAGTCGGTAAAAAGCAAACCTGAAGTCGCCGACATCTGGCAGGAATAGGGAGTAAAAAATGCAGATGGCAGCAAAAACAATAGGCGCGATTCTATCCGTTTATATGATTCTACTTATGATAAGGGTAATGCTCACATGGTTCAGAATGGCCCAGAACGGACAATTCTTCCGCTACCTCGCGGCGGTAACAGATCCTTACCTTAACTGGTTCAGGCGCTTTTCCGCGCTGCGCTTCGGAATGATCGACTTCTCGCCGATTGTCGCCTTTGTAATCCTGGGGTTTGTAATTAATATATGCAACAGCATAGCCGCATACGGAAAGGTTACAATCGGAGTAATCCTTGCACTGCTTGTAAACGGTCTATGGTCAATTGTCTCGTTTATTATTATTCTGATGATCATCTTCATCGTCATCAGGCTGCTCGGAGCTACCATAGCCAGGAACGGAATAATTGCCCAGATGGCCGCGGGTATTGATTCTATAATCGAGCCGATCATCTCATGGGTCAGAAAAACAATTTTCAGAAACCGGTTCACCCCCTACACCACCCAGCTTGGAGTTTCAATCGCTATACTCGTTGTGCTCGATATTGCCGGACGCTTTCTGTTTAATTACCTGACCCGTCTCGCAGCCGGAATGCCGTTCTAACAGTGTATCAGGGTGAGCTGAAACAGCCTGTAACCAGGCTGCAGGGGATTGGACCAAAGACATCAAAGATCCTTTCAGCCGCCGGAATACTTACAATTAACGATTTACTTAAGCATTACCCGCGTGCGTATGAAGACCGGCAGAACATAACCGGTTTCAAGCCGGCCCTTCGTTCAGCCGAGCCCGAAATGATAAACACAACAGCTGTAGTCGTTTCGCATGAATACTTCGGCAGGCCGCCGAACCAGACCCTGAAGGTCCTGCTCGAGGATGAATCAGGACTGTCGGCTGCACTTGTTTGCTTCGGGCGGAATTTCCTGGCCGAAAAACTTGTTCCGGGGCGAATGCTGCTGATTTACGGGAGTTTTCAGAACAGGTACAACGAGCTCCAGTCATCGAGCTTCGAATTCGAGCTGCTTCCGCCGGAAGCTACATTCGACACAGCAGCAGAGATTCAGTCGGGCTCAGATGAATTCGGCCGCATTCTGCCCGTCTACCCGCTTACCGGCGGGCTCAGCCAGAAGATATTCAGAAAAGCAATAGATCACGCACTGAAGGAATGGGCTGCAAATATTGAAACAGAACTGCCTGAGAGCATCAGGAAGCTGCACGGGCTCTATTCAAAACCCGAGTCGCTGATCAATATTCATTTTCCGGGCTCGGAAGAACAGCAGAAGCAGGCAGAGCGCAGCCTCAAATTCGAAGAGCTATTCCATTTTCAGTTCACTGCAGCGAGGCGCGCCTGGAAAAGAAAATCCGTGCATAAACATCAGCGGCTGTCTGTCTTACCTGCAGGCTTTGATGATTTGGAGCAGAGACTCCTGAAAGGACTCGGCTTTGAGCTGACGGGCGCGCAGAAAAAAGCACTCAACGAGATCAAATCCGATATGAATTCGGACAGGCCGATGTCCAGGATGCTTCAGGGCGATGTCGGCAGCGGTAAAACGCTGGTAGCCTTTATTGCAGCTCTTGCCGCTGCTGCTGCCGGAGGACAGGCTGCATTCATGGCTCCGACGGAACTGCTTGCCAAACAGCACGCCGACAACGCTTACCGGCTGCTTGAGCCTCTCGGCATCAGGATTGCGCTGCTTACAGGAAGTGTAAAAGCCAGCCAGCGGACACACCTGCTGGCTGCACTCGCTGCCGGAGAGATCGATCTTGTAATTGGAACCCACGCGCTCTTCGGCGGAAACGTCGGGTTCAGGAATTTGAACCTTATAATCATCGACGAGCAGCACCGCTTCGGGGTTATGCAGCGGCTTGCACTGACCGGAAAAAACAGCACCGCTGACCTGCTTCTGATGACGGCGACGCCTATACCGCGGACGCTCGCAATGACCGTGTTCGGAGATCTCGATATTTCGACAATAGACGAGATGCCGCCGGGACGCACGCCTGTCGAAACGCACCTTGCGGCCATCGGCAACGAGCAGAAGGTCTATGATTTTGTTCGAAATGAACTGCATAAAGGCAGGCAGGCTTACTTCGTTTACCCGCTGATAAGCAGTTCCGATAAAACAGCCCTTAAAGACGCCGGGACCATGTTCGAGACACTGCAGAAAGAACACTTCAGGGATTTCAGCGTGGGTCTGCTTCACTCGAAGGTAGACGAAAACACGAAAAAAGAAATTATGGACAGGTTCAGGGACGGCAGCATACAGGTAATAGCCGCAACAAGCGTCGTTGAAGTCGGAGTTGATGTGCCTAATGCTACCTGCATGATAATAGAACATGCCGAACGCTTCGGACTGTCGGCGCTGCATCAGCTTCGCGGCCGGGTCGGGCGCGGCATGCATAAATCCTATGCCTTCCTTGTATTCAGTCCCGAGCTCACCGAAACCGGAACCGCGAGGCTTAAAATAATGAAACAGAGCAGTGACGGTTTTTTTATAGCCGAAGAGGACCTTAAAATCAGGGGGCCCGGGAACCTGAGCGGTTATGAACAGTCAGGCTTCCTGCCCTTCACAATTGCAGATCTGAACACCGATTTCGATCTGCTGAAGGACGCCAGAAAGGCCGCATCGGACCTTATTGAGAAAGACCCGGGGCTGCTTGCACCGGAAAACAATTGCCTCAGAAGGCTTTTCGAGGTTTGCCCGCCGTTTACCGACGAGGTGCTTGTATGATGGAGAATAGAATATGCGGATAACCGGGGGAAGCTACCGGGGCAGAACGATTGCCTGCCCGAAAGGAATTATCAGGCCGGCTATGGACCGGATGAGGGAATCACTGTTTTCAATACTTGGCGACATCACCGGATACTCGTTTCTTGACCTTTTTTCAGGCTCCGGCTGCGTGGGTATCGAAGCGGCCAGCCGCGGTGCGGAACCCGTCGTACTCGTCGAGAAAGATTCCCAAAAGAAACCCGTGATCCTGAAAAACATCTCCTTCGTTGAAGAGGAAATCAGCCTTAAAATGATGTCAGCTGAAAAATATATGATGATCTGCCAACGCAAATTCGATCTTGTTTACATGGACCCGCCATTCCCGATGGAAGGCAAGATAAAGCTGATTGAACAAGCCTCAAAGGCCGGTATTCTCGAAGACGAAGGAATAATGATGATTCACTACCCTTCAGAGGAACGGTGGCCCGAAAAAGTCGGCGATTTCACAGTTTTCGACAAACGCACCTACGGAAGGTCCATCCTGCTTTTCTTCAGGTACTGATACCTGATTCTCAGTAATTCTCAACTTGCTTCCTACAGCGTCTGCAGAATCATTGATACCCCAAATCTTTTAGACCATCCTCTTTGCCGTATTTTTATTTACCCCTAAATACCGCTGCAGGAAGGACGGCAATCGCTAATTCGACAGTATTTATGAATTTAAGCTTTCATGGGCCTGTGCCGTGAAAAAAATTAAGGTCTTCCGCCTTTTTTTAAGGTGCAGGGGCATGCAGGCTTAGATTAAGAATTCGATTAATGTGGAATTCGGGAGTGCTGTCGCGGGCTAACCATCCTTGTAATTCAGGGACAATCCCTGTAATATCAGTTCATGAGCAACAAAAACAGAATGAAAATACCCCAGGGTTCGGAAAGCTTCTTCTTCGAGGAAGCATACATTCACAGGAAGGTAACCGAAGCGCTGCAGAACCTGTTCTACAGCTGGGGATACCTGCCGGTAGAAACACCTGTTTTCGATTTATTCGACGCATACCGTTCCCTGATTCCGGAGGGAGACACCGACAAGATATACAGGCTTATCGACAGGGACGGCGACCTGCTTATGCTCCGTTCGGATATAACACTGTTTCTGGCGCGGCAGATGGGACTGATTCTTATGCAGAAGGATCTGCCGGCGCGTATCTGTTATTCAGACAGCATATTGAGGCACCAGCACTCTGAAGACATCTCGCATAATGAATTTTTCCAGTCGGGTATCGAGCTGATCGGCAAGGAAGGTGTCGACGGAGATATGGAAGTACTTCTGCTTCTGCACCGGGTGATTGAGCTGCTCGACATACCCGCGGAAATCCATCTTGGATCTCATGCCCTTTTCAACCATGTGTTCAGATCATTTTCGAATGAACAGAAAGCCCGGATACTCCACATGATAACACTCAGGGAATTTAATGAATTGATTGAGTTCTGCTCACCCGTTTCCGGACGGGAGAAGGCTGAAGCCCAGGCTGAACTTTTCAGTTTCATCGGGTCCGGGCGCGAGCTTGAAAAGATGCTCGATATAAGGGAAGCCGGAAGAGAAAGGATTACCGGGCTCTTCGGGAATGAAACCGCTGAAGAACTAAGATATATCATCAGAATAGCTGAAATGCTCGCAAAAGCAGGTTTTAAAAATAATTTTCAAATTGATCTCAGCGAAGTCGGAAACCAGGCCTACCACACTGGAATTGTCTTTCAGGTGTATATGCACGGAATGGATTCGGCAGTTATTTCCGGCGGCCGCTATGACAGCCTGCTCGAAAAGTTCGGAATCGATGCCCCGTCGGTAGGTTTTTCACTTCTGCAGAGAAAGATTGAACCGGGCATAGGGAACCGCAAACGTTTTTCGATTCCTTCGAAGACCGAAAAAATCAGGGACACGGATATAGTAAGCGCATTCATCAGGGCTGAAGAGTTAAGAAAAGAAGGAAAGATCGCAGCATTATGAAAAAGGAACCTCTGTCATTCGCGCTGCCCAAGGGCAGATTAATGGAACAATCGAGAGAACTTCTGCACAGCATGGGAATTGATTTCTCGTTTGACGACCGCAGACTCGTAGCCGACGACGCAACCGGGGGGTTCAGGTTTTTCCTCGTTAAAAACTCCGACCTGCCTACTTATGTAAATCACGGCATTGCCGGGCTGGGGGTATGCGGCAGCGACGTGATTTATGAATCAGGCTGCGATTTCTACAAGCTTCACACCTTCGGATTCGGAGGAACAAAGATGTGCCTTGCCGGTCTAAGAGACGCCCACAACAACGGGAATGATGCCGCACTGAAGATTTCGACAAAGTTCACAAGATTCACCCGTGATTATTATCACAGGCACAATAAACCGGTAGAAGTCATCAAACTTAACGGTTCCGTCGAACTGGGGCCGGTTTTAGGGCTTTCACCCTATATAGTCGATCTGGTTGAAACAGGCAATACTTTAAAGGCCAACAATCTGGAGGTAATCAGGGAGCTTGAAGATATCAAGGTTCATCTGATTGTAAACCCTTCGTATTATAAACTTAATTATAAGCGTATAAACAAATTTGTCGAAGATATAAAGGCAGGAGAAGCGAAATGGAACCTCGAAAGGCAGCAGTAGTACGCAAAACTAAAGAAACCGATATAAAAATCGAACTCAACCTCGACAGCCGGGAAAAACCGGTTATAGGTACGACGCTGCCGTTCCTTGATCATATTCTATACTCAATGGCTTTTCATGGAGGCTTTTTTCTTAAGATCGAGGCTTCCGGAGATACCGAGGTTGACCCGCACCACCTTGTCGAGGATACCGGGCTTGTACTCGGTGACGCGTTCAGACAAGCCGCCGGAGACAGCACGCTTGCCCGGTTCGGACATTTCATAATACCGATGGACGATTCGCTTGCCGAAGCCACAGTAGATGCCTGCGGAAGACCCTACCTTGTATACAGGGCTGAATATCCGCAGCAGAACGCGGGCACTTTTGATATATTTCTCATAAAGGAATTCCTAAAGGCATTCAGCGACAGGGCCGGCGTCAACCTGCACCTCGAGTCAAGATACGGAGAAAACAGCCATCATATAGCCGAAGCACTGTTTAAAGCCATGGGAAAGGCGCTCGGACAGGCCTACAGGCTCTCAAATGAAGGCAGTGTTCGCTCAACCAAGGGAAGTCTTACTATATAGGACAGTTAGTGTACACTGATTTTGTTTAATTTCTTGATTTTCTGCTAATTATTTACTATAGTTAGGCTGGATGCAGGAAAAAAAGGATAGTGTATTAAAGAATATACCCAAAGAAGGCTTCATAAAGCTTTCAACTGCACAGCCTAAGGAGTTATCAGGCTCCGATAAGGCTGCCCTGATAAGAAAAGGGAACGCATTTTTCAATACCGGCGATTTTGAAAAGGCAAAACGTATCTTTATTACAACCGGTTACACCGATGGTCTTATACGCATCGGCGACTGGCATTTAAAAAGAAACGAACCGCTTGAAGCAATGAGGATGTACTGGCTTGCGCCTGCTCCGGACAAAGTATCGGCATGGATCGAAAAGGCTGCGAAGGCTGTCAGCAAGTGGGTTTCAGAGAGCTAAATATTGGATAATTAAAAGAGGAAGGTATTATGTCAGATTTATCAGATTTGTCAAATGAAAGCGAATTCGACCCGGATGACAGCTTCAGAGACGGAACAGAAGAGCAAACAGAAGAAGAAAAAGTACTTAATGAGATATCGGAACTTTCCAAAAGAGGCTACCAGCTTCTGAAAGAAGGGCTTGTTGACGAAGCGGAAGAATGTTTTCAGCAGATAATCGAAAAAGACGATCTGAACAACTACGCATTGGTCGGTCTGGGAGACGCCGCAAGGAAAAAATCAGATTTCAGGCAGGCTGTAGTTTATTACCAGAAGTGCCTTGATAACCATTCCGGAAACAATTACGCTCTTTTCGGCCTTGCCGACTGCTATAAAGCTCTTAACAAATACAATCAGGCAATCCGAATCTGGGAAGAATACCTTCTTCATGATGATTCCAATATAACGGTACTCACCAGAGTGGCCGACGCTTATAGAAAAGTCCGCGATTTCAAGAAATCCAGGGAAATATATATCCGGGTCCTTGAAATGGAGGCGGATAATGCCTACGCGCTGATTGGTCTGGGACATCTGCATTATGATTTCAGAGAATACCGTGAAGCCCTCAAATACTGGGAACGCATGTATGAAATCAACCATAACAATGTCGACATTCGTGTGCTGACTTCACTCGGAAACTGTCACCGAAAGCTCAGAACATTTGAACGGGGTACATTCTATTTCGACCGGGCGCTGGAGCTCGAACCGAATAATTTTTATGCACTCTTCGGAATGGCTGACTGCTACAGGGGAATGAACGCACACGCTGAATCCCTCGAGTACTGGGAAAAAATCCTTCTGAAAGATCCCGAGAACAAGGTTATCCTTACCAGAGCGGGAGACGCCTACAGAAACCTGGAAAACTTCGACAAAGCCGAAGATTATTACTCAAAAGCGCTTAACATTGAATTCGATGTTTACGCTATTCTGGGGCTTGCGCTGATCAACAAACTCAGGGGAAATTACGAAAACGCCATTGAAAGCCTGAGGGGACTTCTCAGAAATGATCCGAAGAACCACAGGCTTTATACTGAAATTGCTGAATGCTATATGCTTCTCGGAGATAAGAACCGGGCCGTTGAGGTTCTGGTTGAGTTCCAGAAACTCGGTATAAGAAACACCTTTGTTTCAAACCTCCTCGACAGGCTCCGCAACGGCAACGGCTGAGCCCTGCGGTAAATGTCCCAGCCAAAAAAATCACTGACAGGACTTACGGCGGCCGAAATTACTGCGGCCGTCGGTCTGAAAGAAAGATATCGCGGCAGGCAGATCTTCGAGTGGATAATCAAAGGTGTTCGCTCTTTCGAAGAAATGAAGAACCTTCCCGCACAGTTAAGAGAACAGCTTGAAACCTCCTTCACCCTTATGTCGTCAACCGTCGAAGTTTCCTCCTCGGCCGATGACAACACAGCAAAGATAGCCGTAAGGCTGAATGACGGCCGCCTTATCGAAGCAGTCCTGCTGCGCGATGAAAACGACCGGGCCACGGCCTGCCTCTCCTGCCAGATCGGCTGCGCGATGGGATGCACGTTCTGCCGCACAGGCAGGATGGGTTTGAAGCGGAACCTCAGCTCGGAAGAGATTGTCGAACAGTACTTTCATCTTAGAAGCCTATACGGAGAAATCAGCAACATAGTTTACATGGGGATGGGAGAACCCTTCCGAAACACAGATGAAGTAATAAGGTCCGTAAAATTCTTCACAGGAGCAGACGGACTTGGTATGAGCGAACGAAGAATCACGATCTCGACATGCGGGGTTGTTGAAGGAATAAATAAACTCAGCAGAGAGAACCTGCAGGTAAGACTTGCGGTCTCTGTTGTTACGGCCGATCCGGTGATGCGTTCAGAAATTATGCCCGTAACAAAAACAAACAGCCTGACCGATCTGAAGGCTGCCCTGCTGAACTACCAGAAACACAGGGGCAGAAGAATTACCCTCGAGTGTGCCGTAATAAGGGGAATAAACGACTCATCCGCCGCTGCCGCGCAGTTAGCCGACTGGGCAGACGGACTTAACGTAAATGTAAACGTGATTCCCTGGAACCCGGCTTCAGAAATAGACTTCCAGGAACCTGATCCTGCGGGACTCGAAGCCTTCTGCAGAACGCTTGAACGAAAAAAAATCCCCAACACCCGCCGTTTCAAACGGGGCCGGGGACTGAATGCCGCCTGCGGTCAGCTGGCTACCGAACTTGAAAAAGACGGCTAACCCACCTGACCAGACAGTCTGCTAATTCTTTTCTAATACAGCCCTTATTCTTCTGACGCCTGCGGATGAAGACTGCTCCTTCACTATTCTGAACCGTCCCATGCCGCCGGTATTTTCTACATGCGGGCCGCCGCAGACTTCCTTCGAAAAGTCCCCGATTGAGTAGACCTTGACCTGCTCTTCGTATTTATCGGCAAAAAACGCAATAGCGCCCTCGGCCTTTGCCTTTTCAAGATTCATAATTTCCATTGTAACGGGCAGGTTGCGCTCTATCTGCTCGTTTACGATCGCCTCTACCCTGCTTATTTCTTCATCAGAAAGCTTGTCAGGGTGGTTAAAATCGAAGCGAAGTCTGTCTGTAGTAATATTACTGCCCTTCTGCATTACATGCTCTCCAAGCACTGTACGCAGCGCCTTATGAAGCAGGTGGGTTGCGGTATGAAGGGCCGTCGTCAGCTCCGACTGATCGGCAAGACCGCCCTTGAATGTCTTTTCGGCGCCCTGCTTGGACATCTCCTGATGTTTTTTGAAGGCTGTGTCAAAGCCTTCGCGGTCCACCGTAAAGTCATGCTCGGCTGCGAGTTCTTCGGTAATTTCAATCGGAAACCCGTAGGTGTCATACAGTTTAAACGCGAGCCTGCCGGGAATAATCCTTTTTGAGCTCTTCATCAGGTTGGGAAGAATTTTTTCGAACTCATGCTCACCCTTCTGGAGCGTCTTCAGGAATTTCTCTTCTTCGGCCTCAAGCTCTTTCAGAATGAAATCGCGCTTCTGCTCCAGCAGCGGATATACGCCGCTGTACATCTCAATAACCTTCGCGGCAATACGGCCGAGAAAGATCCCTTCGATACCAAGCTTGCGCCCGTGCCTCAATGCACGCCTTATAAGCCTTCGCAGAATATAACCCTGTCCGAGGTTAGACGGCGTTACACCCTGCTCGTCGCCGAGGATCATGGTGGAGGTTTTAACATGGTCCGTAATTATCCGGACGGACATATCACCCTCTTCAGAATCTCCATAGGCTACGGTGGCGACTTTCTCAACTTCCTTAATGAGGGGAACAAAAGATTCTGTTTCATAAACGGACTGCTTGCCCTGAAGTATGGCCGAGGTGCGTTCAATTCCCATACCGGTGTCGACGCACCTTCTTTCCATCTCTTTATAGCTGCCGTCGGCCTGCTTGTTGTACTGCATGAAAACATCGTTCCATACTTCAAAATACTTGCCGCAGTGGCAGCCGGGTTTACAGTCGGGTCCGCAGGCTTCACGCCCGGTGTCGATAAACATTTCAGAGTCAGGTCCGCACGGGCCGGTCAGCCCGGCAGGACCCCACCAGTTGTCTTCCTTCGGAAGAAAATAGATCCGCTCTTCGGGAATACCAAGCTCCCGCCAGATCCCGGCCGAGGTTTCATCGCGTTCGGCGTTTTCGTCACCGTCGAAAACCGTGACCGAAAGCTTGTCGATCGAAATTCCGAGCCACTCACTGCTGGTCAGAAATTCAAAACTCATTCTGATTGCTTCGTCCTTGAAATAGTCGCCGAGCGACCAGTTCCCGAGCATCTCGAAGAAGGTCAGATGATGCGGATCACCTACTGCATCGATATCACCCGTTCTTATACATTTCTGAAAATTCACCAGCCGTTTTCCGGCGGGATGGGTTTCTCCAAGTATATAGGGAACCAGCGGGTGCATGCCTGCGGTCGTAAAAAGTACAGTCGGATCGTTCTCGGGGATCAGCGACTTGCCCTTGATTTCCTGATGGTTTTTCGATTTGAAAAACTCTATGTATTTTGCTCGTAATTCGTTACCTGTCATGGCTATACATAGTATTTATACATCAACCGAGTGTCAAGCTCACCTGCTAATGATAAAGAATTCTGTTCACGGATACTTTTTTTCGAAATCGCTTACAATCATCAGGATCCGTGATAATGTATAACCGTGATAAAAGAAAACCTGTTCGAGGTCTATTATAAAAGCAACTATGCATGCCTGACTGTTTACCCGGCGCCGGAGGAATCATCAAAACTCTACCCTGAAGATATTATCGGAAGACTCAAGGTTCTTGATATACGCGGTGCCCGAACGCAGACTATTCTTGACGCAATCGAAGATGCGTCCGGGGTCCCGATCCCGCTGGTTCTATGGCCTGAAGGGAAGAAGCTCGGGCCGAAGATCAGTCTTCACATATCGGAAGACAGGCTCACTGCATCGCTCATCATTCAGCCGGCCCGTCAGGGTGGTGAACCCCTTTCCGTCGAAATGCTTACCGACTTCCTTCATGACCACGAAATAAAATACGGCATAAGAAAAGATGTTCTCGAAACAGCAATACTCAGAAGATTATACGGCGAACCTGTTAAAGTTGCCTTCGGAACCCCGCCCGTCGACGAAAAACCCCCTCAACCCGAATACACTTTCATTACCGAAAGGGGAAAACCCTTCAGGGAACTCGAGTTTATGAGAATTGATCTGAAGGAATTGAATTTCATCCAGAATAAGGCAGCAGGTGAACTTCTTGCGAGACTGCTGCCACCGCAGAGGCCCGAAGACGGCATCGATATTTTCGGCGATCCCGTTCCCGCAGAAAGAGGAGTTACAGCACCGCAGTTTGAGGCGGGAGACGGCGCGGTCCTGAGTGAAGACGGGAACAGTATCTTCGCGGCTGTTGAAGGCAACACGCGCCTCGACCGCGGAAAAGTCATTGTCGAACCGCTTATAAGCGTAGAGGATGTCGATTACTCAAACGGCAACATGGATTTCAACGGCTCGGTAGATATCCGAGGCAGAGTGGCCGACGGCTTTGTCCTCAACGCCCGCGGAGATATCCAGATCGGCAAATCGGTCAGCAGGGTTAACATAGCGTCGGAAGGTGACATCATCCTGAAAGCAGGAATCACCGGAAACGATGAGGGGATTATTATCTGCGGCGGAGATCTGTACGCAAGGTATATTGAGAATGCGAGGATAATATGCCGCGGAAACATCTTCGTGGAAGAGGCCGTAATGCATTCAAATGTACGCGCGGGGGGCGATATCATACTTGCAGGAAAGAGAGCTGAAATATTCGGAGGAAGGATTTTTTCAGCAGGCAGAATAAAATGTAAAAAGATAGGTTCCATTAACGAACCGGTAACGGAGCTGTTCCTGGGAACAGATCTCGATTCATATACAGCAATGGACGCCCTGCAGAAAACTGTTTCAAATCACAGCCGCAGAGTCGACGATCTTGCTCTACAGATCCGGCAGATAAAGAACGCCAGGAAAAGCCAGCAGTCGGAGGTTTCGGCTGAAAAACTCGAAGCGGCGCTTGCGCAGCTTCAACAGGATTCAGAGACAGAAAACAGCAAACTCGGCAACACCCTCCGTGAACTTCACGATCTTAAGCGGGGAATTCAGCTTAATGAAAATTCAGAGGTTGAAGCAGACCAGCAGATCTTCGGCAATGTATACGTCTACTTCAACCATCTTAGATGGGAATCACCCGGCAAAGGCACCGGAAAGACGCGACTTATCGTGAAACAGGGAAAACTCCTCGAAAAGTGACGGACTCTTGCTGAGCGCCACAACAGCATCACCAAAGACCGGCATAACTACTGCCCTGCCTGGAAATCTTTGCCAGTCAAGAGCTTCTTCGCTTTTGAGAATAATATCTTTACCCTTAAGGGTTATCCATAAAGTCCCCTGCAAGCATTTAAGCGACATACCCTTTTTGATTTTTATTCCGGACGGAACCCCGCTTTTCAAATTCTGAATAGTCATATACTCCCCCGCTTGTGTAAGCATGCAATGAATATGCACCCGGAGGGCGGACAAAAAAAGCACCAGTTGTATTTTTTTTAACGGATCAACAGCATCCGGGATCAAACTGTGTCCCCTTTAAACAACTGAATTGTGCCTTTTCGACCCTGTTCAGATAATCTATAATGCAATTATGGAACGGACCGCCCATTACGAAAGAAAAAAAGAAACGCTCTACGGCGAAGTTGCTGCAAAGATAGAACTTCAGATTCTGACGGGGACCTACCTTCAGGGAGAAAAGCTCCCGTCATTGCGCGACCTGAGCAGAAGACTCGGCATCAGTATCAACACCGCGCGAGAAGCCTACGGAAACCTCGAGAGCCGGCGGATCATCAGGGGAATTCCTCAATCAGGCTATTATGTAAACAGCAGAGAAAGCAGTTCGGGATGCTGTTCGCTTGAAACCCCGAGGGTAATCGAGGACTCACCCATCACAAACTACAACAGCATGATGAATGAATTCCTTAAATCCGGAGAAAACCCGTTCTCGTCAGCCGTCTTCGATCTGGAATCGCTGCCGTATTCAAAAAAGCTTTACATGAGCCGCGAAGAACAGCTTAATATGGATCTTTTTAAATACCCTCCGCTTGCAGGGCTTCCCCAGCTGCGGCTCGAGATTGCCAGAAGAAGCCTCGATGCCGGAATCAGCGTCGGAGCTGACGATATCATTATCACCGAGGGCGGAATGGCCGGAATAGCTCTTGCGATAAAGCACCTCACAAGCCCCGGAGACACCGTCGCACTCGAAAGCCCGTTTTATTACAACTTTTTATACCTGCTGAGGGAATTCGGACTGAAGGTAATTGAGATACCGATGAATCCCGATACAGGAATGAACCTCGATGTGCTTGAATTTGTGCTTGAACGTCACCCGGTAAAGGCTGTCATCTCGATTCCGACAAACAGCAACCCGATAGGCAGCTCTATGCCCGAAACAAACAAGCGCCGTCTTGTCGAGATGCTCGCAAAGAAAGATATAATGCTTCTCGAGGACGACATCTACGGAGACATCAGTTTCGGCGACTCGAGACCCCCGGCATGCAAGGCCTTCGATACAGAAGGCAATGTTATTCTATGCTCATCATTCGCAAAAAGCCTGGCGCCGGGACTGAGACTCGGCTGGATGATTCCGGGAAAATACTATGAAAAACTTCTTGCCGTAAAAACAATGACAAACGTGGCTACATCGGCGCCTTCACAGTATATGGCCCTGAACTTTATAACAGGCGGGTACTATGACCGGCACCTGAGGCAGCTCAACAGGCTTGCTGAAGAAAAAATGACGGCACTCAGGTTTGCGGTAAGAACTTTTTTTCCGCAGCGCACCCAGATGACTGATCCCGAAGGCGGATTCGTTCTGTGGATAACCCTGCCCGGCAGCGGTGACATGGATGAGGTTTTTCGCCGGTCAAGGGAAAAGGGTGTTGTTTTCACCCCAGGAAGCATTTTCAGCCTTGAAGGCCGATGGGACAACTGCCTGAGGCTGAACGCCGGACTTTACAGCAGCATTCATGAACAAAGCATCAGGGTCCTCGGCGGGATTATCAATGAGGTATGGGACTTCGGAGAATGACGGCAGGGCTCGGCTGATATTCGTTAATAAAGCCTTTTAACGGTTATCAGATCATAGAATTTACCGGGCGGATTTTCATCCGACCAGCCCGGGCCGAAGATCGTCAGTTTGGCAGCCGCGGTTGCAGCGGCCAGCCTCAGGGCTTCATCATGCGGCCGCTCACGGGCAAGTCCTGCTATAAGCCCGCCCAGAAAGCTGTCGCCCGCGCCTACGGTACTCGCAACCGTTATCGGCGGAGCGGATGCCTCAAAAACGCCCTCCCGGGTATACAGCCGGCTTCCGGCCTCGCCCATCGACAGCGCTATCATTCCGACCTTTTCGAGCAGCCTTTTACAAAGCCGGTCTGCGGCGGCAAGAGGCGATTCACCGTTTTGTTCACCGTCGCCGAAGGTTTCAATGATTTCATGAATATTCGGCTTTATCAGGTTCACAGCACCCGTATCTACCGCCCTGACAAGCGGCTCACCGGCTGCATCTACGGCGATAAATGCATTCTGCCCTACCCGCTTCACAAGCTCACCGTAAAAATCAGAGGCCAGCCCTTCCGGCAGGCTTCCGGAAATTATAATGTAATCGAAGCCGTGCAGCAGAAAATCGAATTTATCCAGAAACACATCGATATCTTTCTGCGGTAATCTGAAGCCGGGGAAATTTATGTCCGTGGTAATTTGCCGGCCGGAATCAGTAATCTTGATGCCTTCACGCGTATTCCCGTCGGTATAAACGAAACAATCATTTATTCCGGATGAATTAAAATGCTCCCTGAAGATTGCCGCGTTTCCAAGCCCCAGGAAACCGGTCACTGAAGTCGGAACATTGAATTTTGCAGCTGCAGTCGCAACATTCACTCCCTTGCCTCCGGGGTCCCGCCGGCCGCCCGAGGCACGGTTGACATGGTCGATTTTAAAATTCGGAACATCTACAGTATAGTCAATCGCCGGGTTCAGCGTTACGGTAAGGATTTTCTTCATAATACCCGACTTTACCAGATGATACAGGCATAGTCAAAATAAATATTTACAGTTAAACTGCTGGTCATGAGATTTGTAATTCAGCGCGTGAAAAAGGCTTCGGTAACAATAAACGAGCAGCAGAGCAGAAGCATAGGACGGGGACTCATGGTCCTTGCAGGCATAGGCAGGGATGACTCGGACGACGACATAGACTGGCTGTCGAAGAAACTCGTCAACCTCAGGATCTTTGAGGACGATGAAGGCAAAATGAACCTTTCGGTCCTCGATATCGGCGGTGAAATTATGATTGTCAGCCAGTTTACTCTTTACGCAACCACTAAAAAGGGAAACAGACCGGGGTTCAACGCTTCAGCGCCGCCCGAGACGGCAATTCCGCTCTATGAAAAACTGATTGCGCGCGTGGGCCAGGTAAGCGGCAAACCCCCGGTCCCCGGTGAGTTCGGCGCCGATATGGACATCGACATGATAAATCACGGCCCGGTCACTATAATAATCGATTCAAAAGCCCAGGAGTAGCATTGTCCAGCGTTCTGAAGACGTAACAGGTCAGACAGAGTGCTCCATATAACGGATTACACAGTCGATATCTATATAATCCAAATCGACAGCAATCTCACCGAAAAGTCGGGTGTCCCCGTCCTGCTGAATTTTCAGAACAGTTTTAACCTGGCTTTCAGTCATTTCACCCATTTTGACCATTCCGTCACCGATTCTTCCGTCTATGAGTTTTTCTAAATCCATTTTTCCTCTCCGCGCGGTATAACGACAGTTCCCTTCTGTTCAAGTTCCCGAAGGTATTCGACCATCTCCCTTGTCGATTTATCGACATCTGAACGCAGCATCTCGCCGAGGTGAAGGGATTCCTCTTCGACAATGAGTCTTCTGCGCTCTGAAATACTTCCAAGAATCCTGTCTCTTATATTATCGGGTTTTCCCTTAATAATTACGGCAAGCTCTGAATCGGCAAAATCCCTGAGAAGATACTGCACGTCTTTATCGTCCATCCGCAGTATCATATCGATGGTATAGATGCTGTCCTTTATTTCTTCAGCCAGAGCCCGGTTTGATTCAGTGATGTTCTCCAGTATTTTTTCTTCCGCTCTAAGATCCATGTGCTTCAGAATATCTGCGAGTACTGATTTACCGTCAATCTCTTCGGTTATGATTTCTCCCTGCGTCCTGATCCGGTCCCGGAACACTGCTTCCATTTTTTCTATTACGCCAGGTGCTACTTCACCCTGCCGGGCTATGCGCATAACTATTTCCTGCCGGCTTTTGGCAGGCATTTCTGACAGTATCTTCGCCGATAATTTAGGTTCCAGAAACGACAAAACTGTACTGAGCACATACGGAGGTTCATTTTTTAAAACGACGA
Source organism: Spirochaetales bacterium (assembly GCA_003245835.1). Lineage (GTDB taxonomy): Bacteria > Spirochaetota > Spirochaetia > UBA9216 > UBA9216 > Thalassospirochaeta. Next base: position 25,417 of record QKCC01000254.1, read on the forward strand.
GGATCTGCTCAGGATGCAATTCATCGAAAAAATCAAAAGGCTTTCTGCCGCCGAAGGGCAGTACCTTATTGAAAACCGCACTGCCTTTTTCTTTGCCGAAGGCCGAAAAGAGCATCTCGCGCGCCCGATCAGGCCCGCCCGTAACGGACCCGTCACCCTGAAGATTCCAGTCCTTCATACGTGACGGTCTGACACCGGAAAAATCCTTCAGTATTTCCGATGATTCTTTCCTGTCGAGTTTTCTGACCTGTGCAATCTCTTTTACAATTTTTTCAATATCTTCGGATGAAAACTGCTTCAGCACCTCGGCAGCCTGGTCAGGGCCGATCAGAAGCAGAAACTTGGCAGCCTTTGAATATCCGGAACCTTTAACCGGCGCCTGAACAGGCTCAGTTGCCGGCGCCTTCCGTGGGGTCGGCGGATGTATTGAGGATGTTTTCTGAACCTTGTTTACAGGTAGTTCTTTTTCAGTGTCTTCTGTTGAGGTCTTCAGAAAACCGCTTTTTCTATACGCAGCGGCTGCCCGATCGATTTTCTTCATACCTCATAATAACAGCTGAATACCGCTTCTTCAATCAGGAAAGGGTATGAAGTTTTCCCTGCATGAATTCATGAATTCTTCGAATTTTTCAATCGAAAGGGGTTTGCTGAACAGAAAGCCCTGAAAAATCCGGCAGCCGAGTTCATAGGCCTTTTCGAGCTGGTCGAATTTTTCAATCCCTTCAAAGATGATATCCATCTGCAGTTCTCTGCCTATCTGCACTATCGACTTGATCAGCTCGCGTTTCTTGCCCTCTTCGGTAAGTCCCTCGGTAAATATTCTGTCGATTTTGAGCACATCCGCTTTAAACTGGTTCAGGTACCCCAGAGAAGAATAACCGGTTCCGAAATCATCGAGAGCGATCCGGAATCCCATATCGCTCAGGATTTTAATCTCTTCTATCGCGTACTGCTGGTCGCTGAAAAGTGCAGATTCGGTAATCTCAAGAAAGATGTCGGTAGGGTCTACCCCGGTTGTCCTTATCAGATTTTTAAGCTCATCTGAAAAACTGAAACTGAAAAACTGCCGCGGAGAAATATTGATCGAGAGCTTCAGATTATAGAAATCCCGTTTCCACTCCACAAGCTTCAGCATTGCAGCCTTTAAAAGCCATCTGCCTATGGGCAGAATCAAACCGGTCTCTTCTGCAACCTCTATCAGGTTTCGCGGCAGAACAGAGCCCCGGTTCGGATCCTTCCATCTGATCAGCACCTCAGCCTTGATGTCTGAACATGAAATTCCCCCGGATTTGATATCGTCGACTGTGACAATGGGCTGAAAATACAGCGTAAAGTTTTCGCTGAGCTCGAGGAGGGTCTTAACTTCTATTGCTGAAAGCAGGCTGTCCTGCATTTCAAGGTTGCCCATGATGCGCTGACGCATATCATCGGTAAAGAACACTACATCTGCCCCCTGGCTCACAGCATGACTCAGGGCGATATCAGCGCTCGAAAGCAGCATCCGCTTGTTCAGTCCGTCTTCGGGAAAGCTTGCAACCCCAATCCGGCACCCTACCTTCACTTTATAGACCTGTTTGTCGATTGTTGTTTCGATATTATCGCGCATATCGTATGCAAGCTTCACAAGTTCTTCATCAGTCATGCTGTCGAAAATAAAAAGAGCGAACTCGTCTATACGTGAATGATAGAGAATACCCCGCTGATCGATCATCAGCCTGAGCCTTTCCGCAAGTATAGACAGTATGTTTTCGTATATGTCCTGGTTAAAAGCCTGCCGGACGTGATTGAAATTATCATCAAGTTTGAGAAGCAGCAGGCTGATTCGCGGAGGAGAAGGAAGCTTGAACAGATCCCATAAAAGAGTTCCGATATCTCTCTCCATCTTGTTATGGTTGGGAAGTCCCGTAATTTCATCATAGAGCAGTTTCATGTCTGTATTCTGCATTCTGCGCTCAGAACATTCGACCCTGCACATAAGGGATTTTATTTTATCAAGCAGTATCAGCCGCTCTTTTCGTAAAGATACTATTATCTCGGAGGCTTCCTCCAGCGTAGAGAACTCTGTATGATGATCATCCTGGTTTAGCATATCCACCTCATTTGTTCAGTATAAACCTTAACGCATAGACAGGCAAATTGCAAATATCAGTTAATAAAAAAGCCATTTGAAATATGGCGGAAGCTTAATTGCTACTACACTTGCGGGCATCAATATCAACTAAAAAAGGCAAATTTTTATGCGCTATCGCTTCCCGCAAGTTCGGCAGAAAAAACTGCAGCCATAATTAAAATCCGTATTATCTTGAGAGCGGTTTTTGGGCTAAATAAAATTGTGGCAAAGAAGATTATATAAAAAATTAAGGACTATGATGATTATGCAGCCGCTTTCAAAATGTATAATTCATATTGCTGAACAAAAAAAGGGCCGTTCTGTTCGGAACGGCCCCCAAATAATCGCATGAACGAAAATTACTTGACTACAGGGTAGCCCTCGTTAGCCCAGCCTGAAGGTGCTGTTACGGGAGTTCCCATACCGCTCTTCAGTGAAACAGCATCATAACCAAGAAGTCTCAGAATACCGACTGTCTGACCGGCGGTCTGACCTGAGTAGCAGTAAACTACAAACTTTTCATCCTTGGGCAATGATGAAAATTTTTCCTGCATACCCTGTCCCCAGGGAATATTGATCGCACCCATTATATGGCCTTCTGCGTATGCATCGGCTGCCCTGATTGAAACTACAGTAGTGATTTCCTCGGAATCGAGAGCTGCTTTAACCTGTTCAGCAGACATAATGTTGCTGCCCTTCTCAGGAATTGCATTGAAGTAAGCTTCAACTGCTGCCTTGATTTCAGGATTGTATTTCACGCCTGATGCCTCGGGAGCCATTGAAGCGTCTTTTGTAAGATATGCTTCAACACCTGCAGTCTTTGCAATACCAAGATTGTATCCATACCTGATTGAAGAAGCCTGAATACCGGCTACGTTAAGTACGGCTACTGCCTGGCCGGCAGTCTGTCCGGTGTAGCAGTTTACATATACGGGCTTGTCATCCGGAAGCCATGCAAGAGCATCAGCAATTGCGGGTCCCCAGGGAGCATTCACGGCACCCTTCAGGTGCCCCTGATTGTAAACATCAGCCTGTCTGATATCAAGAATCAGAAAATCTTCGCCTGCATCCATCTTTGCCATAAGATCTTCGGTGGTAATCATTCTGTTACCGGGGAAATCAGAAAAATAAGCGAGAGCGGCTGTTTCTACAGCATTTGCCTTTACCTCAGCAGGGGCAGCGGCAGTCGCAGGACTTTCCTGATCACCGTTTGCGAATACCGCAGACGGAACAAAAAGAACCATCAGCAGCAGTAGTAAAACTGTAATTTTTTTCATTTAAATTCTCCTTTTCGATTTATAATCAAGTACCCCGAAACCCGGGATACAGATTAGCACTTATGACGCATCCTGCGCCTTGATTTGAACTGTGCCGGGAACCTCCGGAACGTAGACAGGAAGAGAACTGTCGGAACTCCACTCGATCCAGGCTCCGTCGTAGATCTTCAGGTTTCTGTATCCTGCGTTATACAGGGCTGCCCATGTTTCAGCTGCCCTGATCGAGGTTTTACAGTACATAACAATCGTGTCCTCCGGCATGATTCCTGCGTCCTTGTAAAGAATTCGGATCTGCTGAACGGGTCTGAATGTGATATCCGAAAAATTATTTTTCAGATATTCAATATGGATCGAACCCGGGATTGTCCCCGCGTTGTATTCCTCATCGGACCTTACATCGATTATGACCAGGTGCTCCGGGGGATTGTTAACAAGGCCGAGCACTCCTTCCTTATCGATTATCATGGATGAATCGAGGCTGCCGGCAGCGTAGGAGGCCTTGGATGCAGCGGCGGGACCGGCAGCAATTGCCGCTCCCTCAGCTTTAAGGGCTGTCAAACCGCCTGAAACAATTTTAATCTGTCCCTTATGACCGTAAATCATAAAAGTCCATGCAAGTCGGCCTGAATCCATGTTGTCATTATCATCATAGATTACGAGGTTGGAATCCTGCGAAATTCCTGCGGAACCGGCAACGGATGCCAGCTGGGAAGCCGGCGCAAGCAGGTTCGGGACCTGCCTGGTCACCGTTATTTCATTGCGTTCGAGGTTGACCGCCCCGGCTACATGTTCCTTCTCGAATGAAGTCTTCTTCTGAGCATCAAGAAGGACCCAGTTACCGGTCCCGGCGAGCTCCAGAGCATCATCCGCGTCGATTATAAGCGTTCCTGATTCTGCATAATCAGCGTTTCCGCAGCCTGAAAAAATCAGGACTGCAGAAGCAAGAATCAGAACACCCAGTATACCTTTCTTCATATTATGATTCCTCATTACTATACCAGAGTGGCTTTGACTTCTTCGGGATCAAAATCCTGGTCGAGGACCTTGACGATTTTGCCTCCCTTCACAATTGCCAGCCTCGGCACCTCATCTATCTGCATCCGGTCCGAGATACCTCTTGATTTATAGATATCAACCCTGGTGATGCAGTGCTGTTCCTGAAGTTCCTTTTCAAGTTTTTCAACCTCGGCAAGGCAGTCGCGGCATCCGGCTTCAGAAGCGTCATAAACGAATACGACACCGTCTTTACCGAGAATCTGGCTCTTATAGGTTTCTTCTTCCGCTATATACTTTTCAGCTGCGTAACCGGCAATAGCTCCGTCGCCGACTGCTGTGGCAACCTGCTTCAGGAACTTGTCAGTCACATCGCCTACCGCGTATACACCGTCTATGTTTGTCTCTTTATTTTCGTTGACGACTACATAACCGCGTTCGGTCATAGTAACCTGTCCCTTGAAAATTTCAGTATTGGGAAGGTAGCCGATGAACTCGAAACATGTCGGCACACCGATACTGATCTCTTCCTTTGTTTTCACGTTTTCAAGAACGACTCTCTCAAGGTGTTCACTGCCTTCAAACCGCTTCACTACCGTGTTCCAGACAAACTCCATCTTTGGGTTTGCAAGCGCTTCCGCCTTGGCAATTTCGTTGCAGTCCATCTTTCCTTCTTCATGGATGACCGAAACAATTACCTTGTTCGCAAATTTGGTGAGGAACATGCCCTCTTCAATTGCAGCGTCGCCTGAACCGACAATCAGAACATCCTTTCCGGTATTGGAAGCTGCGTCGCAGGTTGCGCAGAACGAGATTCCCTTATCAAAGAGAAAATCTTCCTCATTAACAGCCCCTGTAACCCTGGGTCTTCCGCCTGAGGCGATTATAACAACCTTGCATTTGTAGATGTTGCGGAAAGTTTCGACGGTCTTGACTTCGCCGGAAAGATCTACGGTTTTTACATCGGTTCCCTTGAATTTTACGCCGAACTTCTTTGCCTGTTTTTCAAACAGGTTCATAAGCCCCAGACCGGTAGTTCCCTCGGGAAAACCGGGGTAATTTTCTATTTCATTTGTATAGGTAGCAAGTCCTCCGACAAGGGCTTTTTCAATCAGAAGCGTTTTGAGCCTTGCTCTTCCGCAGTATATTCCTGCTGTAAGACCTCCTGCTCCACCCCCGATGATTACTACATCATACTCTTCAATTTGTTTCTCTCTAGCCATATGTACTCCTAACTGGCACCGCACTGGTTGGCGGATTTAAAGGCTGCAGTCTGAACATCAGCTGCTCAAACTGCCGTGGCTGCACCGGACCGGTAAGCCCGATGCGGCTCAGCCTACATGAAAAATTTGACCAGAAGCTTGCTTCCTGCCCATGCTCCGAGGAAAAGGAATACTGCGTAAACCCATCCTGAAACGGAAAATGATGCAATGCCGCTGAATAGAGCTCCGATATTACAGCCGAAGCCGATTCTTGCTCCGTAACCCATCAAAAGTCCGCCGAGAACAGCAGCAACTACCTGCCGCCATGATTTGATTTTCTTAATCTTGAACTGGGATGCCATAAGTGTGGCAAACAGCGCCCCGAGAATAATTCCGACATTTCTCATACTGCCCGGGTGATTAAGAAAACCGCCTTCGAGAGTTCTCTGTGCGCCTTCGGAGGCAAAATAATACCATTTGTCAACAGTACCGCCGACGGCCCTATACAGCCATGCACCCCAGTCGGCAAGAACCGCGGAAACTCCCCACGGACTGCCGGTAGTTGCAAGGGTATAAATCTGGAAGACGGATAGAAGGACTGCACCGGTCAGATAGGGCCAGGCATCCTTGAACCACATCTTGTAAAATGTATTATCTTTTAAAGCCATAATTATTTAACTTTCTCTATTACGCATTCCCATTCGCCGTCATCAACCTCTTCGATTTCGACGTTGTGACCTTCTTTCCTTGCCCATTCGGGCACGTTTTTCATAGCACAGCTGTGGTCAAGAAGCACGATGAGGATATCGCCAACCTCGAGTTCTTCGAGTTTCTTTTCAGTTTTTACCAAAGGTATCGGACAAGCTTCTCCTAAACAATCAAGTTCGTATTCTGCCATAATTTTATTCTCCTGTTATCTGTTAAAATATTCTGAATAAAACGCTTCTGCGCTTTACGAGTTATTAACTCTTGTTTTTTCTGTTTTCCCATTTTGTGGCCGCGATAAACAGGCATGCTATGATCAGCAGCTGTACAACCAGCGCACCTGCCCAGCCGAAAACATCGGGCATGAAAATGGCCTTTCCATTACTTATTACATTAAGTTTCCACCATCCGAAATCATGCGCCCCCCATAGTGAACCCACTATGAAAAACAACAATGCGATAATCTGCATGGTGAATCCTTCGCCTACCCTCATCAGGGTCCCTGAAGCACATCCGCCGGCAATTACCATTCCGATGCCGAACATGAACGCCCCGATAACCGTTGCAAAACTTACCGGTACTACAAAAGACTGTCCGGGTATCGGCAGTCCCTGCTGAGCAGCTCCGTATTTAATCGCCCAGAATCCCAGTGATGTAAGCGCGAACGCTATAAGGACGGACCTTGTCACTGTTGTACTGCCGGTTAGCATCGGGTCCCGCATACTGGCCGTAAAGCAGAATCTGGATTTTTGAAGTATGAAACCAAACGCCATCCCGGTAAACCAGAACAGAGCAAGTTTCGGCTCTTTCAGACCGAGAAGAATCCCAAGAACGACTATGATTACCCCTGAAATAATTCCAAAAGGTATCTGGCTCTTTTTTTTCTTTCGGGTTCTGCTGGAGCGTCTTATGCTTCCTGATGATACACTGCTGTTAGAAGCATCACTCATTAAAAACCTCCTACCCATATTTATTGTGTCTTAAGGCGCAACAAAGAGACTATTGTGTCACCAACTGCTGCGTCACGGGCTACATTATAAGCTAGATATATACAGAACACAATATAAAGGATGCAGAAATATCGATAAATTTTTCACTTGACAGGCAAAAAACAGCTACATATCATCAAAATATGCTTTTTTACCGGAAAAAAAATCATAGCTTTTTACTAATATATCTCTTTGCCTGGACAGTAATTAACCTTAGCTTTCTTGTCAGGTTTCCGTTCATGCATACGGATGAGGCGTGGCTCTCGGGCCTCAGCAGGGCGATGACAGAGGCAAAATCACTGTCTGCTACCGAACCGTTTTTCGATCTTGTCCACCGGGCGCCCCATGCCCTGAAAATATTCTTTCATATAATGCAGATTTTTTTCATCAAATTGTCCGGCTACAGCCTCTTCAGCGTACGCCTGCTGTCGCTTCTTTTCGGTGTCCTTTCGCTCATATTTTTTTATGCCCTGTTGAAAAAGCTCAGAATCAACCCGCTTGCGGGAACCATACTGCTGTCGGTACAGATACAGTTCATCTATGCTTCGCACTTTGCACGGCAGGAAATACAGATCCTCGCACTGATGCTGCTGTCGCTGCTGATTGCAGCAGGAACCGGTACATCGGACACATCCCCGGCGTCATTTAGAAAGGGACTGTACGCCGGCATACCGATCGCCGCCGCAGTAGGATTTCATCCGAATGCTTTTATTGCAGCCTGGCCTACGGCGCTGCTCATATTCACCGGGATTCTGACTCGCAGCAGGAAGCCTTCCGAGGGGGCCGGCTATCTGATTCCGCCGGCCGCATCAGCCTACTTTTTCATTCTTTTGAGCCGCAGCTTTAACTCGGGCTTTGCCGCTGACTATACGGCATTCGGTGCCGAGGTCGGAGTCTTCGACCCGATGGATGTGAAACTGCTGGGGTTCGATGATTTTTACAGCAAACTTTTTTTCAGGATCAGCGGAACTTACTACACGCCCCGGATTCTGCCTGTTTTCATCCTCGCGGCAGCAGCGCTTGCAGCTGTTATTATTATCCTTGTTTTCTCACGAAAACAGAAAAAGCCCGTCCTGACCGCCGGAACAGCCGGAGAACTAAAGACCGCCGTTATCGGGCTGCTCGGAGTCAACGCGGGAATAATCCTCATCGGCAAATACAGTGCTCCGTCGGTAATCTTTGTGATTCCCTTTCTGATTATTCTGATAGCGGCCGCTATCGAATCGTCACCCAGCCGTCCTGTTGTGAAAAAAGCGCTGTACGCTGCAGCGGCGGCAATCCTGCTGGTAAATTCGGCAATGATGATAAGTGATGAACTCGGCAGCGGCGAAAACTACACGGATTTCACACAGGAACTCATCGCTGCCGTTCCGCCGCTTGAGAAGGGAGAATCCCCGTACGAACACCGCGTAATCGGACCGCTGACAGCCGAATACGCTCTTGAGTACGGTAGGCTGCTCGACTGGAGAAACCTGGCCGAGCTTGATGATGCCGGCATGACGCTGGAACAATACATTCAGCAGAACCAGGTTGAATACATCATCTATACCGAAGAACTGGACGTTATTTACAATAACCGCCCTGTCTGGAACATTATGTACGGCAACCCGACGGT
>QKCC01000073.1 GCA_003245835.1 Spirochaetales bacterium
CCGCTTGTTCTGTTTGCGAAGGGGGCAAGCCGAATCCCGCTGACCTGGATCGGTTTTCTGCAGTTCATAGCGCCGACTCTGATGCTTTTATTCGGTGTTTTTCTTTACGGGGAATCAATGTCGCGTTTTGATCTGCTTGGTTTTACATCGGTCTGGGCCGGCATTATAATTTTCATGTTTTCAGCATCCCGTAAAAACAAACGGACGAGCAATGCTGAGTCTGCTCCGGCCGGAGAATAGGCTGCACGACTTTCCGGGGAAGAAAAAAGTAGACTCATTTACTCGTTTTTATGTTAGAATATTCTGATTAAAAACTTTACAGGAGAGCATATGCCTGCAGTTCCTAACGGAAGCGTTGTTCTCGAAATGAGAAACATAGTTAAACAATTTCCAAAAGTTCTTGCCAATAATAATATCAACATCAAGCTTTATGAATGAAGGCGAAATCCTCTCTCTCCTCGGCGAAAACGGGGCGGGAAAATCAACCCTGATGAATGTACTTTACGGCCTTTACAAGCCTACATCCGGTGAGATTTTTCTCAATGGTGAGCAGGTGTCGTTCTCTTCACCCAAGGACGCTATTGCGCGCGGACTCGGGATGGTGCATCAGCATTTCATGCTTGTTGAGACCCTGACTGTGACCGAGAACATAATCCTCGGAAGCGAACCCGGAAGGGCCGGAGTTATCGATTATAAATCAGCAAGGGAGCAGGTAAGCGCTCTTTCGCATAAATACGGGCTTAATGTAGATCCCGATGCGCTGATCGAATCGCTGCCTGTCGGGCTTCAGCAGAGGGTCGAGATATTGAAGGCACTTTACCGGAAGGCGAATGTCCTTATTCTGGATGAGCCCACTGCCGTGCTGACCCCGCAGGAGGTCGACGAACTGTTTGCCGTTATAAAAACGCTGGTTGCATCCGGTGTTTCTGTAATCATCATTACCCATAAACTCGAGGAAGTAAAAGAGATTTCGGATCGTTCATACATTCTAAGGCGTGGCGAAATTTCGGGTGAATGCAGAACGGCCGATGTTTCCAAGGCTGAACTTGCGAACCTGATGGTCGGACGTGACGTCGTCCTTACAGTTCATAAAGAAGCCAAAATGGAAGCTGCCGAACCTGTAATGAAAATACGTGGACTCAATGTCAGGGACGACAAGAACCTGCTCGCAGTAAAAGATCTTGACCTTGATATCAGACCCGGAGAGATAGTCGGAATAGCCGGCGTTGACGGGAACGGGCAGACTGAACTTGCCGAGGCGATCCGTAGTCTCCGGAGCGTGGAATCCGGTTCTATTCTGTTCAGGGGAGAAGAAGTCACACACCTTAAAACCAGGGAACTGATAGATCGAAAGATGGCCTATGTTCCTGCGGACCGTCACCGCTTCGGGCTGGTTTTGCCCATGACGGTAGCGGAGAATTCCATTCTGGGATACCACGACCGCCCGCCTGCGATTAAATCAAAACGGGCGCTGAACCTCAATCTGAAAAAGATCGCGGAGGATTCGGAGCAGCTTGTAGAGCAGTTCGATATAAGAACGCCCGGCGTTCAGGTTCCTGCCGGACACCTCTCGGGAGGAAACCAGCAGAAGGTAATTCTTGCGCGCGAGTTTTCACGTGAACCGGAATTCCTTCTTGTTACCCAGCCGACGCGCGGGCTTGATGTAGGCGCCATCGAGTACATTCATTCGCAGATACTTGCGATGCGCAGGAAGGGTGTCGCGATTCTTCTGATTTCGCTCGAACTTGAAGAGATCTTCTCTCTGTCGGATCGGATTGAAGTTATTTTTGAGGGACGGCTTGTAAAACAATTCAAACCTGAAGAAACTGATGAGAAAGAAGTAGGTCTGTACATGACCGGCGGAAGCGGAGGTTCTGACGATGCAGAATAAAACTGTTTCAATTATACTGCTGGTACTTATTCTGTTGTCGGGAATTGCCGGTATAGTTTTGTGGTCGGCGTCGTATTTTTTCGGAATTGCCTTCATTGGTGCCGCCCTTTTTATTTACTATTTTTATAAAAGAAACGTTGAGGATGTCGAGTCGGCGAACAGCTGGGCGAAGGGGTTTTTGAAAAATCTGTATATTCCGCTTTTCGGCATCATCGCTGCTATTATTCTGGGCGGGCTGATTATGCTTGCTACCGGGAACGATCCGATTGTTGCCTATAAAGCTCTGCTGTACGGCGGGTTCATCAAAAACTGGCATATCTCAATTCTAAATGCGGTACCGCTGATATTTACAGGTCTGTCCGTAGCGTTCGCTTTTCAGGCCGGTCTGTTCAATATCGGTGCCGAGGGCCAGTTCTACATCGGTTCAATGGCCGCGACCTGGCTCGGGCTGAGGCTCGGTATGCCGCCGCTGGTATCGATTGTGCTTATTTTTGTGATTTCAGGACTCGCGGCAGCCGCGTACAACATCGTTCCAGCAGCGTTGAAGGTAAAAACAGGGGCGCATGAAGTTATAACGACTATGATGCTTGCCCATGTCGCACGGCACCTGTCACCTATTTTTATCCGGGCCAACGGCGGAGATCCCGCGACGTCAACGCACGCCTATGTAACCAACGATATTCTGAAGAATAATTTTCTGCCCATATTCAAGGACTTTCTGCCGAAGGCGAACTACCGGCTGCATGTCGGTATACTGATAGCAATCGGCGTCGCAATCCTTGTGTATTACATTCTTTATTATACGAAGATCGGCTATGAAATACGCGCGGTAGGACAGAACCAGAATGCTGCCAGGGCCCAGGGCATTTCAATAGGAAAAAACATCATGATCGCGCTGCTCTTTGCAGGCTTCCTGTCCGGGCTTGCAGGCGTAAACCAGGTTGTAGGCCTTGATCACAAGATGTACCAGAATCTGAGCGCCGGTTACGGATGGAACGGTATTTCGGTTGCAATTCTCGCATCAAACAATCCCATCGGGGTTATCTTTACCTCTATTTTATGGGGAGCTCTCGATGCCGGCGGTCAGTATATGACGCGAACCACTCAGATTCCCAATTCAATCGTTGAAATTATCAAGGGTATAATTCTGTTCCTGATTGTTGCCCGCTACATCTATAAATATTTCGGCAACAGGCTGCGCAGGCGGCGAAAAGCCGGTAACGTAAAGGAGGCGGTGTAACATGGAAGTACTGTCACAAATTTTCAATACTGAACTTCTGGTCGCGACCATAAGACTTTCGACGCCGATTACACTCGCCGCTGTAGGTGCAACTATCTGTGAGAGATCCGGGATTGTAAATATAGCCATGGAAGGCATGATGATTATAGGTGCGTTTACCGGGCTCATCGGGGCCATGTTTACGGGGAACCCCTGGCTCGGGCTGCTGTTCGCTGTTCTCGCCGGCGGTGCATTCTCTCTGATACATGCCTTCGCGACTGTCAGTCTCCATCTTGAGCATGTAGTCTCGGGTGCCGTACTCAATATACTTGCATTCGGAATAGTACGCTATATGATGGTTATGATCTTCGGACATCCCGGAACGACTGATCCGATCACCTTTTCGCTGAAGAATTACCAGTGGGCGATTCCCGGATTGTCGAAGATCCCGGTACTCGGGCCCCTGTTCTTCGATCAGACGCCGATTATATATTTCAGTTTTCTGCTGATTATTTTCTTCACATTCTTCCTGAAAAAAACAAAGCTCGGGCTGCATATCAAGGCTGCGGGTGAACATCCGCTGGCTCTTGAGACAATCGGTGTGTCGGTATACAGAATGAGGTACACGGGTGTGTTTATTTCAGGAATGATGGCAGGGCTTGCGGGCGCCTACCTGTCAATCGAGAACGCTGTGTCCTTCACCGAAGGCATGAGCAGCGGCCGCGGTTTTATTGCAATGGCCGCAATGATTTCGGGAGGCTGGACCCCGATCGGATCATTCATCGCCGCGCTGTTCTTCGGTTTTGCCGATGCCCTGCAGGTACGTCTGCAGATTGCGCTTGATCTTAGGATACCGGAAGAGCTGTTTATCATTCTTCCGTATGTTCTCACGGTTGTAGCGGTGGCCGGTCTTGTCCGGCGCTCAAGAGCGCCGAAGGCCGACGGTGTGGATTTCATGATCGAGAGACCCGAGTAGGATTACGGGTCTATGGTTTTGTTAAATTGTTAAAGCAGTTTAAAATCTTTATTGACTGCAAGGGTTAATAAAGTTAACATTATTTAATCTATTTTGGAGGAAAACAAAATGAAAAAGACAAGAATTATCGGTCTTGTACTCGTTATCCTGCTTGTAGCTTTCGGCAGCATGTCGTGTAAAAAAGACGAACCGGCAAAGGCTCCGATGGCAGAAGAAACAAAAGCAGCACCCGCGCTTCCCGGTGCAGGCTTCATTGCGGCTATGGCTACAGACGTCGGCGGTCTCGGCGACAAGTCATTCAACGACGGTGCTTACGGCGGTCTCAAGATGGCCGAAGAAAAGCTCGGCACCGAGGCAAGAGTTGTTCAGTCGAAACAGCAGACAGACTATGTTCCGAACCTTTCCGGTCTTGCAGAAGACGGCGCTGATCTGGTTTTTGCAGTAGGATTTCTGATGGATCAGGCGGTTAACGAAGCCGCGGCAAATAATCCTGATACCCTTTTTGCCGGTATCGACATTTGGTCAAGCGATGCTTCTCCGTCCAATTTCATGGGAGTTGTATTCAATGAGCATGAAGCCGGGTACCTTGCTGGTATTGTTGCCGGTCTTATGACAAAACAGTATGCATCAGCATCCGATAAACTCAACGATCAGAATGTAATCGGTGTTGTTCTCGGTATGTTTATTCCTCCTGTTGAAAAATACGAAGTTGGTTTTATCGCCGGCGCCAGAAGCGTAAACCCGGACATTAAAGTCCTCAGCGCAACGGCAGGTGATTTTACCGATCAGGCAAAGGGTAAGGAACTTGCTCTTGCAATGATCGAACAGGGCGCAGACATCGTTTTCCATGCAGCAGGCCTTACCGGTCTCGGTGCCATCAATGCATGTAAGGAAGAGGGTGTTCTTGCAATCGGTGTTGACGTAGACCAGAACGCTGTTGCTCCCGACACTGTTATTACTTCAGCCGAAAAGAAAATCGTTCAGGCAACTTACCTTGCGGTTGAATCTGCTGTCGACGGATCTTTCAAGGGCGGTACAAGAATCTTCGGTATCAATGATGATGCAGTAGGTATTTCCGCTTTCCACAGCTTCGACTCAATTGTTCCGCAGGCTGTCAAAGACGCTGTTAAAAAGGCTACAGCCGATATGAAATCGGGAGCTGTAAAGGTTCCGACAACAAGGGCTGAAATTGGTCTTTAAGTCTTAAGTGTTTATAACCGGCAATCCGGTTCAAACCGCTTCTCCAACCCGGGGGAGCGGTTTTTTTTATGCCCGAAGAGGATGTCGGCCGCTGAAGCCGCTGAAAAATATCGGGCAGAGCGGGGCAGCGATGAAGATGATAAGAGAAGAGAAGTTAAGATGAACCCAGTGTACTCGGTGCCTTGTTTTACTTTTACTTTCAGCGGCTGAACTTCTTTTGTTGTCATTAAAACATTATTATGGCCACTGAACCCACAGAAAAATATTGGGTAGAACGAAGCAGCGATGAAGATGATAAGAAATAAGAAGTAAAAATAAATCAGTGTTTTCGCTGCCTTGCTTCGCTCTCACCTTCAGTGGCTGGTTCTCTCTTTACCCATGTGAAAACTAATATCTTTTTTCTCCTTCTGATTTTTCAGCGTACTATCTGTTTTCAATTTGTAAAGGCCGGGGCAAGTCGCTTTGCGAGCCTTGACAAATTGAAAAGCAGATAAGTTTGAAAGCTCAAAAATTCAGGAGGTACGGGTATGATTCTGTACAAAGAGTTGAGTTATGAAATTATAGGCTGCTGTTTAAGGGTTCATAAAACACTGGGCCCCGGCCTGCTTGAGCAGTGTTATCATAATGCGCTTTACTTTGAGCTTAAGGATGCAGGTTTATCAGCTGGGTATAATGTTGCGTTTAATGTAATGTATCAAAGCAATGTAGTGGGTGAGTATTTCGCAGACCTGGTTGTAAATAATAAAATTATTCTTGAGCTTAAATCCGTTAATCAGCTCGGCAGTGCCCATAAGGCACAGTTGATAAACTACCTGCATATTTCGGGCTGTAGGGTGGGTTACCTGCTCAATTTTCAGGGCAGCGTGCTTGAGTTTCAGCGCATGGTTGTGTAGAAGGTCTCGGCATGAACCTTGCGCAAGAATTGGCTGAAACAGGGGCTCTGGCTGAGTTTTGGTCGAAATGAACCAGGAGTAATGGGTGGAGTTAAAAAGGAAGGGGATGAAAGCCATGAAATATTTCTAAACACATTGAATTTTCAACCAACTGAAGTTATAATATACGCATATTATTGTTAAAGTCTATCCGAATATCTTTTGCCTCTCACCATGTTAACAATTAAAAACTAGTTATTGGAAAATAATTAATGAGAAGAGATGGTGTTAAAAGTAAAATAGCGAATTGTATCATTTTAGTTCTTTTATCACTCTGTTTTGTTGGGTGTGACTTTTTTTATTCCATCGTCTATTCGGAATTTACTATTCAAATAAATAACAACTCAGAATATGATATCACTGAAGTTATTATCTATAAAGATGGAGATTTTGTTCAAGCTGATAACGATTTAATTGCTGTGGATGAATCTCGTGAATATATAGTTACTGAAAGAAGTTTATACACTGTAAAGGGGACACTGAGTGATGCTACTACTTTTATGAGTAACATTGACTTTACGAGTATTGAGAGAAAAATCATAGAGGTTGAATAGCATGAATAAGAAAAATATAAAAATCATATTAATTATTTTTACAGTCTTGTTTTTAAATACCTGTGATTTGTTTTTACCGGAACGTGTAAATGAGGAATCTATTTCTTCTGTTCCTTATTCATATAATATAACTAGTAACGGAGGAGTCATTGAAGTAGATGATCCATCATCAGAATTACAAGGTTTCAAACTCAGTATTGAAGAAGATACATTCTCAACAGAAGTTAAGATTGAGATCTCGAAAGGCATAATACCTGATATTTCACTTGAGATTGGTTCTGTAGTCTATGATATTAAAACTATTGAAAATGATGAGATCTTGAAGCCAATTAAAATTACTTTACCAATCACTTCTATATTTACAGATCCTGTAATCATTACATACGATGAAAACACAGGATTCATAGACTATCTCCCGGTTATTGAAACAAGTAATAATATAGTATCATATACAACACCACACTTTAGTAGTCATGCTTATTTTAAGTGGCAATATAGTGAAGAGCCTCATGACACAGGATTTGTCTTCGGTGAAGATACATTGCCTTTTAGAAACTTTGCAGGCTCTGATCCAGATGGGACATGTTTTGGCATGGTTCTTTTTACCAATTGGTATTATCGTTATCATAACGGACAAATAGCAGATTCTATTTTAAATGAAGCATTTTTGAAATCTATTGTTGATGAAATTCAAGTGTCTGTGTTTGATATAGAATTTATGTGTGCAATGTTTGCAACTGTAATAATGAACGGATTAGATTTAAATGCTTATGACAATCACACTTATAAATCATTACTAAAAACGCTTGCTGATGGAGAGTTGGGTGTAGTTGTATTGATTGATAATGAAGGAGAAGGTAACCATGCTATTTTGGTATTTGGGTGGGATGGTGAAAAGTTTTTAGTTTATAACCCTAACTCTCCAGATTTTGAAGAATATTTATACTTTGATAAAGACACGAGAACTTTTAATAATATTAAAGAGTTTGGAAGTACATACGATATGGCTGTTTTGTATCGTGAAGTTGAGTATTCAACTTTAAGCGATGTTCGGAGAATATATGAGTATTGGATGGACAAAACTATTTGTGGGACTTGGATTCCTTTTGACGATAGCCTTCGAAAAGAGATTATTTTCAGGGTTGATGAAACTTACACAATATTTTATCAAGACGGCCATGTTATAAATGGGACTTATTCTTATACAGATACTGAAATCACATTTGTTTATACGTATAATAGCACAGAAAATACTGAGACATATAGTTATTCTTTAGAAAATGATACAGGAATAATATATAATCTCTACGGGGAGTCCGCTGTGTACTTTTCAAAAGTATGATCCAGATCGCAGATAATCAACATATTATGGTTTGTTTGTGATTACTTTCCAAAGATATGCAAATAGAATGTAAATGGTAACGGTTATTATGAATGTAACTACTTCTAATAGCCATAAAAGCGCATCGTCTTGAGAATCTCTCCATATTGTTACGGTTCGAAATTCATCACTTCTAAATCGTGAATTATTCAAACTTTTCGTAAATAACATTCCTAAAACCATTACACCTATTCCAATCAAATATGGAAAGTGTGCCAAGCTTCCAGGTAGAAGAGCGTCTAAAATTACAAGAATAGGTAATCCAAACAAAATTGTAATAAAAGCACGAGCACCAGAATCAGGATTCGAGAATTTACCTAATGGTCCGAGTGGTTTATTTAAATGCACTATCATTTGGTAGTACCATGCATATATGCCTCGAATTGGTTTCATCATTAAATCCTTCTAAATTTAGTGAATATTACCATTTTGTAATCGGGTTGTCATGAGCGATGGGAAGAGTTTCGTAAGCTGACCGGAACTTCTTAGTTGAAATAAAAAGGCCCACTTTTTTAAATCCAACTTTCTTACAAATCTAATGGTTGAACTGTAATCTGTATATCCCCCCTTTGGGGGATACAATGTATTACGCTGTAGCATTAATATATTGTACGAAGATATGGGGGAGGAGTTTATGCCAACAGCTATAACTGAACCAAGAAAATTTCATGCATCATTTAGGATCGATGCTGACTTGTTTGAATAGTTGAGAAAGACAGCCGAAGAAAAATATGATGGAAATGTCAGTGACTTTGTTAGAGTCATTTTGCAGGCTCATGTGGCACAAGGGAGTGCGAGTAATAGTTTTGGGCGAGATGATTGAGCTGCTGGCTGAAGGGATGGAGTGAAAAATAGATTTCTTGATACAATTTTATAGATCAATACATATAAGGATATTTTCAAAATGATGGTCAGACGAAATGTAAGAACGTTTATAATTCTGGTAGCAGTTTTAGTGTTTTTCAGTTCATGTGCAACAACGAGCTTTGATAGATTCTTGTTACAATCGAGTGGAAAATCTATTGACCCTAAATTACCAAAATTGCAGTTAGAAACCGCAGAAGCCGTATCAATAGGTAGTTCCAATCAGGTAGAATCAAGCTCATTGCTTTATACAATATTTAGAAGCGAAGTTGAAGATAATATTTGTGCAAAAGTTGGAATCACTGCAGGGGCAATAGGCATGGAACTTATTTATGCTAATGTAGAACAAAACCCGGGATGGACAGGAAAGAATCTGGCTGTACTGGAGTTTGAAGTGCGGATATTCGATACTGAGAATAATGAAATCTGGTCTGGAGTTTATTCAGGAGAATTGGATGATCGTGATCCAAGTTTGGCTTGGCGTCTATCATTTTCAGATCAGGCTGCAAACAACGCAACAGCAAAATTGGCTCATCAACTTATTGAAGAACTGAAGGTTGATATATCTAAAGATTACGAAGATATTATAATGTATTTGAACAAAATAAAGAATTAATAGTAAACCTCTCAGATTATTTCCATCTTTTACCATATTGCTGATAATTAACAGAATAGAATTGATTAGAGATACTAAAATGATGCTGCCTGAATTCTCGGTGTTCAAGCGTTTGAACAAGTTCTAAAATCCCCAATTCCAGAGTCCGAAACTAAACATTGTTAAGCCCCTGAGATTGTGCTAATATTTCAAGCAATTAAGGATATATTTTATGAAGAAGACAGTACTACTTATTCTCTTTGGAAGCATACTCACAGCCTTAAATTTATACGCAGATGATGTAACAGCTCAGTTCAGTGAGATTGAGAAAGAGTTCTATTATGATATTGCAGGTTCGTGGGATGAAGAATTTTTAAAAGATTTTGAAGGTACAGCAATGACATTTTCATGGGGTGTAGGTGAGGAAATTTTTAAC
>QKCC01000176.1 GCA_003245835.1 Spirochaetales bacterium
ATCAATCTTTGTAAACAGCTCGCAGACGAAGGTTATTGACCCTGAATTCGCTTTCTACGGCCCGATTGCCTATGACATCGGCGCCCTTGTGGCAAACCTGATCATGAGTTACCTGTCTGCATATTACGGAACTGAGAAGCCTGAGATGAAGGAAGAGTTCTGTTCGTACATGCTTGCTTCTATCAGGGACACCGTCGACGTAACAAAAGCCAAATTCCTTTCGGAATGGGACAACGTGGTTACAGACGGAATGGCAAAGAAGGACGGATTTAAAGAGTTTTATATAAAAGATATCTTCATTAATACCGCTGGTGTGGCCGGCTGTGAGATGACAAGACGTACTGTCGGATTCGCTCACGTCAAGGATCTTGACAGTATGGAAAATGATGAAGCTCGCTATAAAGCCAAGACTACAAACCTTCTGATGGCGAAGGAACTTATAATTAACAGGGCTGATTATACAACAGGTCAGGCTTACCTTGATCTTATCAGTAAGTACTGCAAATAAGGAAGGACATTGATGAAGACTATTATACCCGCAATATTAAATGATGCTAAAGATAAACTGGTAATTCTTGACCAGACACTGCTTCCGGAAGAAGAAGTATTCCTCGAATTGGACAAGCGTGAAGATATCTGGGAAGCTATTAAAAAACTCAGAGTCCGCGGAGCCCCTGCTATAGGAATCTCGGCAGCTTTCGGAGTATATGTCTGCGCAAATAATATAGAAACTGATGATGTTGCTGCTTTTTCAAAAGAAGTAAAGGCAATCAAGGATTACCTTGCAACATCAAGGCCTACAGCTGTAAACCTGTTCTGGGCCCTTGACCGCATGTGGGACAGGCTCGAGAAGGAAGTTGAGGCAGGCAGTTCTGTTGCTGAAATAAAGAAAGCCTTCCTCGAAGAGAGTGAAGAGATTCTGCGTGAAGACCAGGAAATGGGACTTGCCATCGGAAAATACGGACTTGAGCTGCTGAAGCCCGGAATGGGACTTCTTACTCACTGCAATGCCGGCGGACTCGCATGTTCCGGAATCGGTACAGCACTTGCGCCGATGTATGCCGGCGACGATGCCGGTTATGATTTCAAGATTTATGCTGATGAAACAAGGCCGCTGCTTCAGGGCGCACGCCTCACAGCATATGAGCTGTATAAAGCCGGACTGGACGTTACAGTTATATGTGACAACATGGCTTCAATAGTCATGAGGCAGGGAAAAATCGACGCGGTACTTGTAGGTACAGACAGAATTACCGCCAACGGTGATGTAATCAACAAGATCGGAACCTCAGGTGTTGCAATTCTTGCAAAGGAATACGGCGTTCCGTTCTATGTGCTCGGACCTTATTCAACAATCGATCTTAATACTGCAACCGGCGACGATGTTGAAATCGAACTTCGTGATGCGGATGAGATAGGAAACGGTTTTGGAAAGCGTACCGCGCTTGCCGAGGTCAAGGCATACAATCCGGCCTTTGACATTACCGATCATAAGTATGTTACTGCGATAATAACCGAAAAAGGAATCGTAAGACCTCCGTACAAAGAGAACCTTGCGAAACTCTTTCAGGAGTAATAAATGGCTGAGTATATGACGGAGATTCAGGCCCGAAAGGCGATCTGCGAAATAGGCGACAAAATGTATATGAAGGGGTTTGTCGCCGCCAATGACGGCAATATTTCGGTAAAGATAAGCGACGATATTATAATCGTGACCCCTACCGGGGTCAGCAAGGGCGGGATGACCCCGAACTCGCTGGTGAAAATGAAACTTGACGGCACTGTAATCGGAAACAATAAACCTTCATCGGAAGTGAAGATGCACATACGTGTGTATGAGCTGAACAAGGCCGTCAAATCGGTGGTTCATGCCCATCCGCCTGCGTCAACTGCGTTCGCAATTGCGAGGATACCGCTGGACCGCCCGATCATGAGCGAGTCGGTTATGCTTCTAGGCGTCGTGCCGGTTGCTGAATACGCGCTGCCGGGCACTACCGAGGTTCCGGATTCCATCGAGCCGTATGTTAACTCGTATAACGCGGTTTTGCTGGCAAATCACGGTCTTCTGACATGGGGTGAGAATATCACCCAGGCGATGCACCGGATGGAATCAGCAGAGCAGTACTGCAACATAATGACCTATCTCAGGCAGATAGGGGAGCCGGTAGAATTCAGCTGCAACCAGGTTGAGGACCTGATAACAATTCGGAAGCGCCTCGGTATTGAAGCCGGCGGCGTTCCGCCGTGCCAGAATAAACCGGCGTCGGTAAAAATAACGGATACCAATGTGTCTGAAGACGACAGGCTGATAGAAGAAATTACACGGAAGGTGCTTGAGCAGCTGAAGTAAGGGCAATAACTAATGAAATATACAGAATCGCAACTCGAAGAAATTGTGCGGAAGGTCGTACAGCAGACGATAAATCCGTCATCACAGGTAAATCATGTCCCGGTTTTTTCATCATCAGGTGAGGAGCTGTGGGGAGTATATGAAGATATCAACGAGGCCATTGATCTCGCGCATGCCAATTACCTGAACCTGCGAAGGGATTACAGCATGGCCGACCGGCAGCGTTTTATTGACGCCATCAAGCAGTATACTCTTTCAGAGAAAGAGAAGCTTGCGCGGATGGTTGTAGATGAGACCGGGCTTGGAAATTATGAAGACAAGATAGCCAAACATGAATTGGCTGCCAAAACATACGGTACTGAAATTCTGCAGACTACAGCACGAACCGGAGATACTGGACTTGCTGTAATCGAAGAGGCCCCGTTCGGCGTAATCGGTGCGACAACACCGGTTACAAACCCGACTGAGACTATCGTAAACAATGCAATCAGCATGCTTGCGGCCGGGAACACCGTTGTATTCAACGTACATCCGGGTTCAAAAAACTGCTGTGCCTATATCGTAGATAAAATAAACAGGGTAATTGTCAACGCTGGAGGCCCGAAAGGCCTTATTACAATGGTAAAAAACCCGACGATGGACAGTCTTAATGCTCTTGCCGCAAGCCCGAAGATTAACCTTCTTATGGGTACAGGCGGGCCGGGTCTTGTTCAGACTCTGCTTAAGTCCGGAAAAAAAGCTATCGGTGCAGGTGCGGGCAACCCGCCGGTAATAGTCGATTCAACTGCTATTATCGACAAGGCCGCATCGGATATCATCAAGGGTCATTCGTTCGACAACAATATTGTCTGTATCCTTGAAAAAGAGGTCTTCGTTCTTGAGGAAGTTGCTAACAGCCTTATACGCGAACTCGAAAAGAACGGTGCGTTCCTGCTCGATGCACAGCAGGTCGAAAAGCTGATGCAGGTTATGCTGCAGAAGAACGACCATGATACGACAGGCAAAAAGCCGTATATAACCAACAAGGACTGGGTCGGCAAGGACCCGTACAAATACCTTGATGCGATCGGTGTGAGCTATACAAAAAAGCCGAAATGCCTGATCTGTGAGGCAGGATTTTCGCATCCGTTTGTGCAGCTTGAGCTTCTGATGCCGATTCTTCCGATCGTCCGGGTAGAAACCTTCGAGCAGGCCGTTGAAATGGCGGTCGAGGCCGAGCACGGAAACAGGCATACAGCCATGATTCACTCGCAGAATATCGCCAACATCACCAAGTTTGCCAAGGCTGTCAACACGACAATTTTCGTGAAAAACGGTCCGTCGCTTGCAGGACTCGGAATCGGCAGTGAAGGTACCTGCAGTTTTTCCATCGCCGGACCGACCGGTGAGGGAATTACGACGGCACGCACCTTTACAAGGGCAAGACACTGTGTGCTTGTTGACGGGTTCAGGATAATTTAGTGAACGCACTAGGGATTCTTGAACTCTGCGGGTATTCGACCGCCCTGCTTGCGGCCGACAGTATGTGCAAAGCCGCAGACATTACAATTCTTGCTATAGATTTCAACAAGCCTGCGGACGCGGATCAGGACAAGATTCCTCTTCTGGCACAGGTGAAATTTACCGGCAGGGTTGACGATGTGAAAGCGGCCCTCGATGCCGGCATCGCCAGGGCTGAAAAGTACAATGACCGCGAAGAAATACTGGGAAGGGTTATTCCAAATTACGATAAGGGCCTTACAGGGCTTTTGAAAATATCAGCAATGAAAAAATAATAAGCATGCAATCATACGGAGGAAAATTATGAGTAGTGCAATCGGTTTTATAGAAACAAGAGGCTTAACCGCAGCAATCGAGGCTTCGGATAATATGCTTAAGACAGCCATGGTCGAGCTTGTAGGAATGGAAAAGATCGGATCCGGTCTCGTTACCGTGATCGTAAAGGGCGAGGTAGGCGCTGTAAAGGCAGCTACTGAAGCCGGTGCAGAAACAGCAAGCGCTCTTGGTGAGCTTGTAGCGATGCATGTAATTCCAAGACCTCATGCAGATGTTGCAAAGATTCTGCCGTCTTTGAAATAAAAGGAATATATGCTTAGCACGCCGCTTTTAGTACTGGAGGTCCAGAACTATGCTGAATCTCTTATTATCTGCGACAAGCTGTCAAAGGCTGCAAATTTAACGCTTGTGCATAAACAGACAAGCCTGGGCGGTCGGCTGGTTACTCTTGTATTCAGCGGAACCACCTCGGACTGCGGTTATGCAAAAGATCTGGCTGTCGCCCATTATACGGGAACAAGGCTGTTGAAGGTATGCGATACGATCGACAGGCCGTCCGGACAGCTGATGCAATTTTTTGAAACAGGAGAATTCTAATATGAGTGAAACAAAAACAGCGACAAAGCGAATCGGTTCCGCCATCGGTTTTATCGAAACCAGGGGGCTGACCGCCGCTATCGAGGCTGCAGATAATATGCTCAAGTCCGCCGAGGTTGAACTGGTCGGAATGGAAAAGATCGGCTCAGGCCTCGTAACAGTAATCGTACAGGGTGATGTCGGAGCGGTGAAAGCTGCGACTGAAGCCGGGTCCGAAAGCGCATCAGCGCTTGGTGAGCTTATTGCGGTACATGTAATTCCGAGGCCTCACAGCAACGTTGAGAGTCTGCTTCCGGCTTTAAAATAGCTGAGTTATGGAAGAAATAGTTCGAAAGGTTGTCGCGCGTGTTGCTTCGGAGCTCAGCGCTTCGGGCAGGCTTGAGGCGGCCGGACCTGCGGTTGGGCATCAGACGAAAATCAGCAGTGCTTCAGTCTGTAAACCTGCAGCCGCCGGGGGCTATCGTCACGGTGTTCCGGTCGGGGTTTCAAACAGGCATGTTCACCTGAGCGACGCCGACCTTAAAAAACTTTTCGGCCCGGCCTACCGGCTCGAAAGCTACCGGGGACTGAGCCAGCCCGGAGAATTCGCGTCGACCGCATTCGTCGATATTCAGAACGGAGACCGGAAAATCGAGCGGCTCAGAATACTCGGGCCGGTCAGGAAAAAGACTCAGGTTGAGCTGTCGGCGACGGACGGAAGGCTGCTTAAGCTCGATCTTCCGGTAAGAACTTCGGGTAATACAGCCGGAACTCCGGGCATCCGGATGACGGGCCCGTCCGGAAGCATCGAGCTGACCGAAGGCTGCATAATCGCGTCGAGGCACCTGCATCTGACGGAAGATGACGCGGCAAGACTCGGAGTGAAAACCAATCAGCAGGTAAGTGTAAGGCTTTCAGGAGCCAAATCGGCGGTTATTAACGAAGTAGACTGCAGAATCAGCAATAACTATAAATTTGAGCTTCATATTGATACTGATGACGCCAATGCCAATCTGGTCAGCACCGGAGATATTGCCGAGATTATAATTTAATCAGAGGAAAGGGGTGTAACATGCTGTTGGGAACAATTACAGGTAATGTAGTTTCAACCAAAAAGATTGAAAAACTCACCGGGTGTAAATTCATGCGGGTGAAAATAGAGTCCAGCAAGCAGGAGCTGATTGCTGTTGATGCTGTAGGCGCGGGTATCGGAGAGACCGTCCTTGTTACAACTGGACATAACGCGTCATACGCGGCCAACGTAAAAGACCTCCCGGTTGATGCCGTGATAGTGGGAATTGTCGACTGATAATGGACACCGCATTAGGCATAATAGAATTCAGCTCAATTCCCGCCGGGTACAGGACCTATAACCGGATACTGAAGAATGTTCATATCAGTATTCGGAAGGACCTTGTTGCCGCGCCGGGAAAGCTCGTCATCATGTTTGAAGGTGAGCATGCAGCTGTTCTTTATGCAATCGAGCAGGCTGTAAACGAAAGCCCTGCTGCAATTTTTGATTATTCACTTATTGGGAACCTTAATGCCGGACTTGCGGAATACCTCTGCAGCGGCAAGCCTGAAGCGTCCCCGGATTTCAACGATATCGGCCTCATCGAGACGGAATCGATTTGCTCGGGAATCGAGCTTGCGAACAGACTGCTGCACGGAACACCGGTACAGCTGGTCCGCCTTAATTACGGCATAGAAATGCACGGCCGCTGCCTGGTTGCAGTGGGCGGTTCCATATCATCTGTTCAGGCAGCGCTGGAGATCGCCGAAAGCGGCGAACTGATTTCCAACGCCGAAAAAGACATCATTATGAGTATAACCTGCATGACGGAGACGGCTTAATGTCCGGATTTTATATACCGCAGAACAACCTGCTTGGACCGGGATGCCTCGAAGAAATATCCGCTTCGATCTCGGCAAGGGGCTACAGAAAAGCCCTGATTGTTACCGACACCTTTATGGAAAAAACAGACACCTACAAACGCCTCATCAGGGCACTGACTGCTGCGGGATGCGGCTGGAAGGTTTATAACGGAACTGTCCCGAATCCAACGGTAGAGAATGTCGAGGAAGCCTACGGGCTTATCGCAAAAGATCCCTGTGATTTCATTGTGTCGCTCGGGGGCGGCTCGTCGCATGACTGCGCGAAGGCTGTCGGAATTACGGCCACAAGCGGCGGCTGCATCAGGCAGTACGCCGGGACCGGAAAGCTGAAGGCGCCGATTCTGCCGCTGATAGCCGTGAATACAACAGCGGGCACGGGTTCCGAGGTAACGGGCTTCTGCATCATCACAGACAGGCAGCGAAAGGTAAAGCTTGCAATCGTCGACCCTGCGATGACTTCGTGGATCTCGGTGAACGACCCGACTACGATGCTGTCTAAACCGCCCGCGCTGACGGCTGCGACAGGAATGGACGCGCTGACGCACGCGATTGAGGCTTATGTTTCGACCAATGCTACCTGCGTTACCGACGCGCTTGCGCTGCAGGCAATAAGGCAGATTATAAAATTCCTGCCGGCTGCGGTTGAAAACGGGGCAGATCTTGAAGCGCGTGATAAAATGGCCGAGGCCCAGTTCATGGCCGGGGCCGCGTTTTCAAACGCTTCACTCGGTTATGTTCACGCTATAGCGCACCAGCTCGGCGGAATATACAACCTTCCCCACGGCGTCTGCAACGCAGTGCTGCTTCCGTTCGTCGTCGGGTTTAACGGAAGCCGCAGTATCAGCGGCAGGTTTGCCGACATCGCGTCCTGCCTCGGAAAGGACCTTATAAACACAAACGACCGCTTCAGTTCAAAGATTGTAGCTGATTATATAATGAAGCTTAACGCAAGGCTCGGGATTCCGCCGAACCTGAAGACCCTCGGTGTAAAGAAGGAAGATTTTGAACTGATAACCGAACACGCGCTTGAAGACGCCTGCGCGGCCACCAACCCCGTTCAGGCCGGAGCCGAAGGTATTCTGGCAATTCTGAAAGCTGCATGGTAAAGGAGGAAATTTCAAAACCCAGTGAGTTTTGAAATTTCTACCCAAGATGTAAATGGAGATTTTTTGCAACTAATTACTTGATACATAATTAGGTAATGTCGCAAAAAATACTCCAGAGAGCTCTTTCAAAAGTAACCGACTTTTGAAAGAGGCTCAAAGGACAATACGTGAAAGTTATAGTGATTGGAGGAGTCGCGGCGGGAATGAGCGCCGCCGGCAAGATTAAAAGAAACCGGCTTGATGCCGAGGTTGTTGTATACGAAAAGGGCGGGACCCTGTCGTACGGCGCCTGCGGTCTGCCGTACTATGTCAGCAATGTAATCAAGGACCGAGACAGAATGATTGCGCGAACGGCGGATGAGTTCAGATCGCAGGGAATATCGGTCAATCTCTACCACGAGGCGGTGAAAGTGATTCCCGAACGCCGCGAGGTCATAGTAAAAAACCTGAAAACCGGCGAAACACTTATTGATACCTACGACAAACTCGTAATTACCAGCGGCGCGTCGGCTGTTGTCCCGCCATGGGAAGGCTCCGGTCTCGGCAATATCTTTGTGCTTTCAAACCTCGAAGACGGCGACGCAATAAAACAGGCCGCCCATCACAGCGATGTTAAAAGCGTGGCAGTTATCGGCGCCGGTTTTATCGGGGTCGAACTGGTCGAGGCCTTTCTTGAAATAGGCAAGCAGGTTACGCTGATCGAACTTCAGAACCAGATACTGCCAGGCTTCGACAAAGATATGGTGCAGTCGCTGCAGGAAGAACTTGCGCAGCAGGGAGCTGTGCTGAAGCTCGGTGAAAAGGTTGAACGGTTTGAGGGCTCCGGCAGGGTGAACCGTGTTATTACAAATGTTAACTCATATGCCGCCGATCTTGTCGTGATTGCGGTAGGAGTGCGTCCGAACACCTCTTTCCTTGACGGAACTGATGTCGCTCGCCTAAAAAACGGCGCAGTCGTTGTCGATCGGAGCATGAGATCGAGCATCCCGGACATCTTTTCCGGCGGCGACTGCGCGACTGTCTACCACAGGATTCTTGTCCGGACCGATTCGTATATTCCGCTCGGAACAAACGCGAACAAGCAGGGCAGGATGATCGGCGACATAATCACCGGTATTCCCGTTGATTACCAGGGCACGCTCGGTACCGCGATGATCAAGGTCTGCGGAATGGAAGCCGCAAAAACCGGAATTACCGAGAAAGAAGCTGTTATAAACGGCATCCCCTACAAGGCCGTAACCGTTACCGCCGAGAACCACGCCGCATATTACCCGGACCCCGAACCGCTGCTGATTAAACTGATTACCAGCCCCGATTCAAAAAAGGTCCTCGGCGCGCAGATTGCCGGACGAAGCGGCGCGGCTATCCGAATCGACATCTTCGCGATGGCCGTGCATACCGGGATGACGGCGCCCGAACTCGGCTATGTCGACTTCGGATATTCACCGCCGTTTGCCGGTGTATGGGACGCGGTCGGAATTGCCGCGAACAGGGTAAAATAATGGATAAACTGACTGATATAAAGAAAGCCGCAGCTTCAATCGCGGACGGCAGTTCGCTTGCCCTCGGCGGAAATACACTCAACCGGGGAGCAATGAGTTTCTGCAGAGAGACTGCGAGGCAGCAAAAGAAGCACCTGTCGATTATAAAGACTGCAGGAGGAATGGACGTCGATCTGCTCTGTCTTGCAGGCTGTGTAAAGTCTGTGGACGCCGGCTTCATCAGCTTCGAGTCAAAGTACGGTCTCGCGAACCATTACCGCAAGGCTGTACAGTCGGGTGCCGTCAAGGCTAATGAACATGCCTGCTATACGGTTGTTTCGGCGCTGAGAGCGGCTGCATACGGCATACCCTTTATGCCGGTGCGCGGACTCGTGGACAGCGATCTTATTGCGGCAAATGATTATTTCACAACCATGAACTGCCCGTTTACCGGCGAACAGCTTACGGTTGTTAAGGCCCTTATTCCCGATGTCGCTGTAATTCACGTTCATGAAGCCGACGCAAGCGGGAACGCAATTATCAAAGGACCTAAATACGAT
>QKCC01000107.1 GCA_003245835.1 Spirochaetales bacterium
TTTGATTGTAAGGGTTTCGCTGCCGAGCATGCTTTCGGCTGCATAAAGAGCTTCATCACGGCTTTTGGCCGCTGCACGGAGCGATGCGAAAATATCTATGTCAGCATTGGTATTGAACACATCAATCCGGAAACTCTGGGTACCTGAAGGAATATCAACTGCAGCGACGGCAAACATTCCGTTTTCCGGTTTCAGAACCAGGTCGGCAGCCTTGCCCGGAACCAGGGTGACCTCGGGGTCAGCCTTGATTACCTCATAGCTTAGATTAAAATCAATTTTATCCACCCGCTTGCCGTCTATTTGCGGAAGGTAGTCAAACTGGTAAACAACAGAAATATAATAGATTCCCGTCTGAAGCGGCTGGTCCGACTGTCTGCTCAGAAAGATACTGTCATTGAAGATCTCGTCTTCGGACTTTATATCGGCCGATGTAATATCGGCGGGATTGGAACCGTGATTCAGGAACAGATCGAGATCAGCCCCAGAACCTGAGAGTGAGAGCCTTATTGCATATGCGTTTTTGGGAACTCTTATCGAAAAAGTCTTTGCCGGTATGCCGAACCCCGAGTCAAGCTCGATGCCGGCAGCCTTTGTCTCCCCGGCCGCGAGTTCTTCAATATTTCCGGTTTTTGAAGATTTCTGGGCATAGACAGGGAATACAATAACCAATAAACATAAGACTGATAATAATTTAGAAAAGTTCACTCTAACGGCTCCTCGTGAAAGAATATAACACATAACACCTCTATTGCCTATTACGATAATGAGTTTTATACTTCAGGCATGATCGATTCAAATAATATTCCCGTCTGGAACCTGACCGATATTTTTCCGGACTTTAAATCCGATTCCTACCGCGGCATGTTCGATAAATTCCGTGACAATACCGGAAAACTCGAAGAAGCGATTGACCGGAATCCGCCGGCTGATCAGGCTTCATTTACACAGATGCTTACGGAAATAATACAGCTTTATAATGAAACAGGATCCATGTATGAAGAACTGTTTTCATATGCCTACTGCCGGTATTCAACCGACACATCCGACACCGACGCACTGTCTGAAATAAACCGGATAGAAGCCGCGGCAGTCACATACACTACAGCTGCTGTCAAACTCAGAAATTATCTTTCGGCTTCCGGGGACCTTCTTGACGGGGCAATAGCCGGCAGTGAATACCTGGGCCAGTTCCGGTTCTTCTTTGATGAGCAGCTTATGCTTAAAGACAGACAGATGAGTCCCGAGATGGAAGACCTTGCCGCAGACCTGGCCAGGTCGGGTTCGGCGTCCTGGGAGCGGCTGCATGAAACCCTGTCCTCCTCCGCCTCCGTTATCTGGGATGAGAAAACCTGTGAAGCGAAGACTTCGGTCGAACTCCGCGCGATGACCGAGGAAATGGACGAATCCGTCAGAAAGAAAGCCTGGGAGAAAGAGATTGAACTCTGGAAAAGCATTGAAATCCCGATGGCCTTTGCGCTCAACGGAATAAAGGGCGCAAGCAATTCTGTCAATTCACGGCGCGGCTTCGATTCTACGCTCGAGCGTTCGGCCCTTCAGGCCAGGATCAGCAGGCAGACCCTCGATTCGATGATAAACGCGATGCAGGATTCTCTTCCCGTATTCAGAAGATACCTGAAGCTGAAAGCAGGGCTGCTCGGAAAGGAAAAAATTGCGTTTTATGATCTGTTTGCCCCGCTCCCGGGTGAAGGCAGCACCAGGACCTATGCTGAAGCATCGGACTTTATCATAAAACAGTTCGGACGCTTCAGTTCGGACCTTGCGGCCTTTGCCGAACAGGCATTTAAAAACGGCTGGATTGATGCTAAACCGCGAAAGAACAAGGTCGGCGGGGCATACTGCACAAGTTTTCACGTGTCAGGAGTTTCGAGAATACTGAGCAATTTCAACGGCTCGTTCCGCTCGGTTTCGACAATTGCACATGAACTCGGACACGCCTATCACAATCACATTCTGAAGGATGCACCCGAAATATACCGCGATTACCCGATGACGCTCGCGGAAACTGCTTCAATATTCTGCGAAACCCTCGTGCTCGAGGGCGCCCTCGAAAAGGCCGGCACTTCCGAGATGCTCGAGCTGATCGAGCATGAACTGATGGAATCGACCCAGATCGTGGTAGACATCCTCTCGCGGTTCATCTTTGAAAAAAATGTTTTCGGACTCCGTGAAGAACGGGAACTTTCTGCAGCCGAATTCTGTTCGATGATGCTCGATGCCCAGAAACAGACATACGGCGATGCGATGGATGAAAAATACATGCACCAGTATATGTGGGCGGCAAAAAGCCATTATTATCATCAGGAACTCGGATACTATAACTTCCCCTATGCCTTCGGCAAACTATTCGGCCTCGGGCTCTACTCCAGGTACCGAAAAGACGGAGCGGAATTTGTCAAAAAATATGACGACATCCTGTATATGACCGGAATTGCTTCGGCAGAGGATGTTACAAAATCAGCAGGATATGATATAACTACAGAGAATTTTTGGCGCAGCAGTCTTAAGATGATCGAAGCAAGAGTCGATCAATTCGAAGAACTGTGCCGCAGCAGGAATTAGAAATTTATGGAACAGAACAACTCAAAGAAGATAGGAATAATAAACGCGGGTGCCTGGGGTACGGCAATAGCCAAGGTACTTGCCGAGCTCGGACACCAGGTAGAAATATGGGAATATATGCAGGATGTAGTCGAAGAGATTAACAGCCGGCATACGAACTCCCGCTACCTGCTCGGTGTCGATCTGCCGCAAAGCATAACAGCTTCGACAGATCTGCCCAGGACCGCCGCGGGCAAAGACTTTCTGATAATCGCTACACCCTCACTCTATATTCTTAATATAGTCAAACAGCTTGTACCGGTTCAGGACATAATGGAAGGCAAACCCGTTATCGGAATACTGGCAAAGGGCTTCATCAAGGGTCCGAACGGCCCAGTGCTCATTACAAGGGCAATGGAGGATTATCTTCCCGGCTTTTACAAGGACAGCCTTGTGTACATTTCAGGCCCAAGCCACGCCGAAGAGGTGGCACGCGGAAAACTGACAGGGCTGATAAGCGCCAGCAAGAATGGGATGAACTCAATCCGGTTCAGGGAACTGCTCAACGGGGCAAACCTGATGGTTTATTCATCACTGGATGTCATCGGGGTCCAGACCTGCGGTGCTGTCAAGAACGTAATCGCTATCGCTTACGGAATTCTCGACGCACTCAGCGAAATATCAAGCAACTTCGGGGACAACACCGAATCACTGCTGCTTGCCGCCGGACTGAATGAAATTCAGCAGCTCGGAACAGCCCTCGGTTCAACCTACCCTGAGACATTCACTTCGATAGCAGGCGTCGGAGACCTTGACGTTACCTGCCGCTCCAAATACGGCCGAAACCGAAAGTTCGGACGCGAAATCGTAAATGACCGAAGGCTTGCGAGGTTTAAAAGCGCGGAGGATCTTGTCGCAAACATCGACAGTATCGGGTATCTGCCCGAAGGAATTATCGCCGCCATCTACGCGAAGCAGCTGATGGAGCAATACAAGCTCAAACTGCCTGTCGTCGAGAGTGTTTACCGGATTCTGAACAAGGAAGAACAGCCGCTGAATGCAGTCCGTGAAATGGTCAGAAAGCTGAACCTTACACAGTCTCTTCAGAGGAATTAGGCCCGGCGTCCCTTCGGGATTTCTTTGGAAAGCATCTTCAGTCTCTGCATATCCGCATAGGTAAAGCCGCTCCACTCCATCGGAAAAAAGCTGTTGTTGTGAAACAGCGGCTCTTCCGCGATTGGGAAGCGGCACTCATCAACACAGCGTGACCACATCGGAGACCCGGGCACCGGCGAGAATTCAGAAACAGAAAGAGTGAACTCGCCGCTTCCGGCGAAACGAATCGTATCTTCAACTTCAGCAGCAGTCTGGCCGGGCAGCCCCGCAAGAATGTAGACAACAATCTCATTCCTGCTGAAACCCGCGTCCGTCAGCATCTTTACCGTCTGAAAGAACCCGTGTTCGCTGTACTTGCTGTCATACTCATCATGAAAATCGGCGGACGAGCTTTCAAACCCGAGGCGTATTTCCCTGAACCCGGCCTGTCTCATAAGCACGGCAGTCTCAGGGGTCATGTAGCGAATGTGCATGGCATTGGGTGTAAAAAAATTGAACCGTTTGCCCGTTTTCCGGCTGTAGTCGACAACCATCCTCAGAAACGGCAGAAATACATCATCCGACGAGTAAAGCAGCGCATCATCATAGAAGGCAAAATTAACTGTTCCGCGCCTTTCATTCACCGATCTCATAAAATTGAAAGCGCTGTCCGGGCTGCCGGCATGAAAACCGTTACAGAGCTTCTTCGACGCACAGTAGCTGCAGCTCATCGGGCACCCGCTGTTAAGCCTCAGGACAGCGGCATCATCCCAGCAGTCCTCGTCAATCGGAGAATCTTCAGCCGGCACTCTCACCCCAGGCAGGCCGAGGCCGTTCAGGAATGAGTCCAGCCGCCTTCCCTCGCTGCTTAGGCCTGTACCGCTGCTGTCCTTTACGGTCAGGCTGCCTGAAGCAATAAAGTCAGGCCCGCAGGAAACCGCACAGTGATCCGGCATCAGCGACGAGTACACGCCCCCTGCAATTACAGGGACCGACGAAAACAGGCGCCTGCACATTTCGACCGATTCGACGACGCCCCTGTACCAGTATGTCATGCCCGAGGTTATAAAAACCGCATCCGGCCTGCTTTCAGCTGCAGCCGAGGCAAATGATTCTTCGATAATCCCGTAGCGGGCAAAATGCCTTCTGATTCCTTTCAGGTCCGGGGGCTGGGGCTGTATCTGCCGGTGGAATTTTCCTGTTCCGTCGGCCAGCCGCTTCACCTGCCCGAACTGTTTTATGGTTTCGTCGTCCCTGTAATCAAGGGCGTTCAGCACCCGGACCTTCCAGCCCGCAGCCTTCAGCATCGAGCCGAGCATGAGCAGGCCGTAAGGCTTCAGGTACAAATCGTAGAGTGCAAAATCATAAATAGGGGGGTTAATCAGAAGAGCTTCTGGTTGTTCGGACATCAGACGAGTCTACTACAATAAAACCGATATGTCATTCCGTGACTTTCACACGATTATCAACAGAACATGTATTCCGGCCGCGGGATTTGGACAGGTAGAGGGCCGAATCTGCGCCGCTGATCAGCTCCTGCGTATCACGGTACTGCTGATCGTAACAAGCCACTCCGAAACTTGCCGTGATTTTCAGAAACCTTCCTTCATATTCCGTTTCCATAATCTCGACAGCGGTCCTGAGACGTTCAGCCGTAAGCAGCGCGGAATCCATACCGGCCCCGGGAAGCAGGATCATGAATTCCTCGCCGCCGAACCGGGAAAGGAAATCCTCTTCTCGCAGTGTTCTGGTCAGCAGCTCCGCCAGCATCAAAATAACCTTATCTCCGGCAAGATGCCCGTGCTCATCGTTTAGCAGCTTGAAGTGATCGATATCGAGCATAATAATCGAAAACCGGTCCCCGGTCCGCTTCGACCTTGCTATTTCTTCACTCACCCTGCGGATAAAAAAGTTATGATTGTACAGCCCCGTTTTGGGGTCCCTGACCGAATGCTCATAATGGATGTTGTTCTGGATGCTGACCGCCGTAAACTTAAGCAGCCGGTTTATGTAGGAAATTTCCTTCTTTGTATAATCATCCCCCAGAACCTTCGGCCCTATAACGATCAGCCCGTACAATCCTGAAAGCCCTTTTACGGGCACCAAAATCTGCGGATCAAAGTCCCGCAGCGGTTCAATCAGGCTTTTGTCTTCAATCTCGCTTTCAAAAATAAGAAAACTTGTAGTTTCGGTATATTTCCTGAAGAATTTTTCATAGGGTTCCAGACTTTCGATCGATAAATCCGACTCTATGCGTTTAAGATTATGAAATTCCAGGATATTTATCCGGTTGAACATAACCCCCTGGTTCAGAATAAATACAAGACGTGAAGGGATAAATTTATCTGAAAGGCAGCTGATAACGTAGCTCACCAGTTCTTCAACCGATTCCTTTCTGAATATCTCATAGGCTTCTTCGACCAGGCTTTCAAGCTCGAGATTTTCGAGCTGCAGCTTGTCAACAAGATCAATTATCCCTATTTCCTTCAGAAGCTCATAGTGCTGTACCACAAGAGGTTCTTCAAGCATCCATTTTTTATTCATATGGTAAAGTATACGCAGTTTGATTGTGAAGGACAAGTTTATGATATCAAAAGATAATTTATTACAATTGATCGCAGAAAAAACATAACAATCTTAAAAGAACCAAATATTTTTTTACATTTTTGTAAAGATTTTCCTTGCAATTTCATGATTCTGGTTTAGAATGAATAATCATCGCAGGAAAGGAAACTATTCTTTGAAGCTATTTACTGAACATTCATAGTTCTCAGGTTGATTAATAAAGGAGATGTTTAGATGCGTCCGGAGGTTGTTTAAAAAAGGATGCGTTTAGGCGAGGTGTTTAAAAAAAAAGCCCCTCAGGGGAAAGGAGGTAGCAAAACCCTGAGGGGAACATCTAAAAAAAAGGAGGTTAATGAAAAAAACTCCACGCTTCATAAATAGGAACAACATACCAGTCTAAAGGTTACATAAATCTTCAAAAATAAATGAAATTTTTAAGAACTTTAATCATTACAATAACAGCAGTCGCGATAGTGTTTTTATCGATGCTGCTTTTTTTTGTCCTGACAGAATACAGGCCTAAAGCTTCCGAATCGGTTGCGCCGGCCTACACAACCCCGGTATCTGAAAGCAGCCCAGGCGGGCTTCGAATATTCAGCTGGAACACAGGCTATTTCGGACTCGATCAGAAGATGGATTTCTTCCTCGAAGGCGGAAAAACCACAGCACGATCACCGCTCGAAACCCAGCGCAATTCGATTGAATCTGTTATTCAGACTGTCGGGAAGCAGGAACCGGATATCTGTTTTTTTCAGGAGGTAGACCGCGATTCTCACCGCTCCTTCGGGATCGATCAGCTGCACGCGCTCTATTCGGGGCTCGGCGGCTACAATACCTATTTCGCGCTGAACTACAAAAGCCCCTTCGTTCCTGTTCCGCTTAAAGCGCCGATGGGCGGCGTACAATCAGGCCTTGCAGTCTTCTCGAAGTTTGCAATTGACAGCGCCGAAAGACTTCAGCTGCCCGGAGAATTTTCATGGCCGGTCAGGATCTTTCACCTTAAGAGATGCGCGCTTGTAACCCGAATGGCCTCACCGGTCGAAGGAAAAGACTGGTACCTGATCAATGTTCACCTCTCCGCCTACGACGACGGGGGAATGAGAAAACAGCAGCTTGACTTCCTTAAAACTCTTCTTACAGATATTTACGCTCAGGGACACTACGTGGTTGTAGGCGGGGACTGGAATTCGATATTTCCGGGGTTAAGCAAAGATCACTTCGGCGAATATACAACCGACGAAGAAGACCTGTTCTGGCTTCAGAAAATTCCCGGCAACTGGACGCCCGACGGCTGGCAGTGGTGTTACGACGCTGAGGTACCGACAGCCCGGTCGCTCGAGCAGCCCTATAAGGCCGGAGAAAACTTCACCTGCATCATTGACGGTTTTCTGGTTTCACCCAACCTGCGTGTTGACGAGGTCCGCGGCTTTGACCTAGGATTTAAAAACTCGGATCACAACCCGGTTGCGCTGACAGTCAGCATCAGAAACTGAGATCCTCAGTCAACACCCCGCCCTTTCCGTCAAAATACCTTGCCTGAAGAACATAATTATTAAACACCAGTGCCGAAGTTCTCCCGATTCCGAGTGTCATAGCCGTATCGACACATATGTAACTGCTGCCGAACAGGCTGCGCATTCTGCCGGTCATTGACGGGGTATGCCCGCATACCCAGCATTTTGCCCCGTTAAGCGCAAGAAAGTCTTTCAGTGCAGCCTCATAGCCGTGCCGCGGGCTCCGCGCCTCCCTGCTCCACAGCAGCGGATCAACAGGCGCAGGACCTTTTAAAAGCTGCCTGTAATACATACAGCTCAGATCATTTATCTGTTCAACCGAAAAATACCTGTATTCAGACGGAAAGTCCGCGTGGGCTGCAATAAAGGGCCCTCTTTTTACTATAAAAGGCTGTTCGCTGAGCCAATCATAGACCCACCCGCCGGCAGCGAATGCCTTCCGTTTTTCGACAATGCCGTCCGAGAATCCGTTCCCGTACGAAGCGGTTTCTTCGGGAGTATTGTAATAGAGGTCGCCGTCAATATTCATTATTTCATGGTTGCCCTTCAGGAAGACGACCTCGGAGCCGTACGATCCGGCTTCCTGCTGCCACTTCATCACAAGCCTGTAGATTGATGCGGAATTTCTTCCGCGGTCGCAGGCGTCTCCGGTCAGAACGAAAACCGTATCGCGGGCCTTCCAGTTTAACTCCGAATCGCTCAGCCCGAGCGATTCGGCTATAAGATGCAGTGATTCAGGGCTTCCGTGAAGGTCTCCCGCGAATACAATCAATTTACCGTATCTCTGTTCAGTTTTTCATTGTCAACGGCATCCGGGTAGTCTGAAGAACATCACGCCACAGGCTGCCTTCGGGGTCGACAAAGTTGCGCTTCGATACGGCAAGTTCCATCGGAACAAGCACGAAGCGGTCGTTGACCATAGAAATCAGTGCCTTCGTTTTACCGGCCATAGCGGAATGAACCGCGTGGTTGCCCAGCCTGAGACAGTAGATGGAGTCGTTTGCGTCGGCGGGGGTTGAACGTATCAGGTACGACGGATCGATGTACTTGATGTTTACTTCGATTCCCTCGGACTGAAAATAATTGTCGATCCGGTCCTTCAGAAAGCGCCCGATGTTTGCGAGCTTTATGTTCCCGGACAGGTCAGTCTCGTTGCTTGCTTCGAGCAGCTCCTGGCCGGCGCCTTCGGCAACGATGATAACTGCGCGGTGCTTTTCTTCGATCCGTTTTCTGAGGCGGCTCAGAAAACCCTTTTCGCCGTCAAGATCGAACGGAATCTCCGGAATCAGCACAAAATTGACGACGCTCATAGCCAATGCGGTATGGGCTGCGATAAAGCCGCTTTCGCGTCCCATCAGCTTGACGATGCCTATCCCGTTTATGGCATCCCTTGATTCCACATGAGCGCCGGCGACAGCCTCTACGGCCTTTGAAACAGCGGTTTCAAAACCGAAAGACCTCTGAATAAAGCTCAAATCATTATCAATAGTTTTAGGGATACCTATGATAGAAACCTTCAGCCCCCGTTTGTCGATTTCATCAGAAATGGCAATTGCACCCTTCGTCGTACCGTCGCCGCCTATGGTAAACAGCATATTCAGGTTCAGCCGCTCGATAGCGTCTACGACCTCGGAAATATTCGCTCCGCCCCGGGACGATCCCAGCATCGAACCGCCCATATTATGAATGTCGTCGACTACGTCAGGGTTCAGCTCCACAATCGGCAGGTTATACTCGGGGAGGAACCCCCTGTAACCGTTCCTGATGCCGGTAATCCGTCTGACACCGTACTGGTACCAGAGGGTGCGCACGATCGACCTGATTACATTATTCAGACCGGGACAGAGACCTCCGCAGGTTACTATTCCGGCGTGCACATGACCAGGGTTGAAATAGATCTTTTCGCGAGGGCCGGACTTCTGCAGACAGAATGTAGAATCCACCTTCGGAAGTTCTTCGTCCTTCTGAACCTCGACATCGTAGAGGATAAACTCATCGTCCCTGACG
>QKCC01000006.1 GCA_003245835.1 Spirochaetales bacterium
AGCTAATTTTTCATCCTGCTCCTGCGACATACCGCTGACTGCAACCGCACCTATGCATTCATTATCTACGATAATCGGAACTCCTCCCCCAAGACCTGTATAACGGATGTCACCGAGGCTGCTTACGGCAAAACCTGATTCAGCAGAGGCTACTGCCAGACTACTGGATTTTTGCCGGTCACGGGAAGCTGTAAAAGCCTTGCACTGAGCAATCGTACCAGCACTGACACAACAGTTATCAGTTTTAATAAAATACAACAGCTCTCCGTGACTGTCAGTGACAGCAAGCGCGAATTCATCGGTTGAATCAGCAACCCTTCCCTTAAATGCTTTCTGTATTTTCTCGATATCAACTAACGTAAGCACGCTTGTTCTTCTCATAGATTCCACCTTAAAATAGATATAAAAATCCGGGCTCACTACTGTTGGCTGCGCCCGGATAAAATGCATGTTATTTCAAAACTTCTGGATAAAACTTTTCAAGTGCTTCAGGCCGTATTTCAATACCAAATCCGGGTTTATCCGAGGCTGAAACGAACCCGTCCTCGGCAATGTACTCATCACCGAAGAGTTCACGTCTGAGCTGGAACGAACCCCCGCTGGTTATATATTCAGCAGCAAGAGTATTAGGAGTTGAGGTCAGCAGGTGAATGCTTGCAGCCGTGCCCACTGTTGCATGGATGTGTGGTGCCAGAGGTATATTCCATGCACTAGCCATATCTGCAATCTTACGCGTCTCGGTGAGCCCACCTGCGTGAATAATATCAGGCTGTATAATATTCACTGCCCTCTTTGATATAACCTCACGGAATTCATAACGGGTGTAGTAGTTTTCTCCGGCAGCGATAGGAAAATCAACCGCCTTTACAAGTTCTGCCATTCCGTCGAGGTCGTTTATAGGAAGCGGTTCCTCAAAAAACGTCAGGTCGAACTCCGCCATTCTTCCGGCAATTTTCAGCACGTCATGGTAGCTGAAACCCTGGTTTGCATCCACCATGATACCAAGATCAGGGCCGAGAGCTTTCCGGACAGCCGCCAGGTTCTCAAGATCTGATTCGTTACCGTAGCCCACTTTCATCTTTACGCCTTTAAAACCCTGGTCAGCATAACTTTTTGCCTCATCAGCACATTCCGCAGGAGTAAGCGGGCGGCCTTCTTTACCGAAAAAACCGCTGGCGTAAGCCGGGATCTTCTTATGAGTTGCACCGCCCAGCATTTTATAAACAGGCGTATCAAGAAGTTTGCCTGCGAGGTCCCAAAGAGCGATATCGATCCCGGCTATCGCGGTTACAATTGCTCCTTTCTGACCAAAGGCATACGAGCTCGTGCCGCGTCCAAGCATTTTCTGATAAAGCCTCTCCCTGTCAAAACAGTCTTCTCCAAGTATTATGTCGCGAAGCTTATGTTCCACAATTGCGACAAATACCGCTATACCTCCCCCATGCAGTGGACCAATCTCTCCCCAACCGTATGTACCGTCTTCAGCGGTAATCTTTACCAGTACGGTACTCCAGTCATGCCAAACCCCGGTCGCGTCCTGTGAAGGAACTTCAAGCGGAAATGAAACCGGAAATGCTTCTACACTCTTAATCTTCATTTATACTTCCTTATTCTTAAGATGTCTTTTAAACGCTTCAACTATCTGAACGGACGGCAGCGGCGGAGACCCGGGTATAAAACCAGTTGCCCTGTCCCGCCACGGATGATCAGCTGCGCTGTCGCCTATAATGTAAACATTTTTATAATCCTTAACAGGAACAGGCGCTCCAAACCCGACAATCACACAAATTTCCTCAAGCTGATCCAGAAGATTTTCAAGCTCAAGCCGACGAACGGCCGCGCCTATCTGTGCAAGAGTGAACCTTCCGGCATCACCGGCGAAAATTCGAATACTCTTATGGTAACCAATAGGGTTCCACATGTATGGCCTTTCAAGATACTTCATCACTGAACTGATTGAATCGCCTTTGACTTCAATATTTTCCATTCTGCCGTTGCCTATCCCTTCTGTATCCGCAAGTCGGGTAATGGGCACCTCATAAGCTTTTATACCCATTATCTCTGCGATCACCGCGTCAATTGAAACAACATCCTCAGAAGTCACTATCAAGTCCATTTTTACAGGTTCCGTATAAATCGGACCAAAGTGTTCCCCGCATATAAGTCCATCAACAATTGTAAGATGAGGTTTTGCAACCCGCAGCATATCAATCATCTTCCATGGAAATGCTTCGGTATGAAACTGGATTTTATCTTCAACTGAATAAACACCCTGTAAAGCTTTAATTCCGCAGGTTATTTCCGTCTGCCCGTGAGTCTTAAGCTTTGGTAGATTGATGAAAAGATCTGCCTCGTTGATAGATTTCGGAACATTTACTGTTCTCAGTACGTCCCCATTCGGATTCGGGACTTTGTCAAACGGCTCTTCATCCCAACCGAGGGTTTCGCCGCCGGCGCGCCTCACAATTACACCCAGCCCCGCATCTTCAAAAGCCTGTTTCGGCCCTGAACTTATATGCTTCAAATTAACCGATTTCCCCTCAGCGACGAGAACCTTTTCCACACCGTGCTCTTTCAGAAGTTCAACCGTCGCCTCAAGAACCCGCGGGTCTGTTACAACGGAACCTCCGGTGGATTCAAAAGGAACTTCAACGAGGTTAGGTTTGACGACCACGCTTTTTGCACTGCCGATCACCTTATCCATACCGCCGATTAATTGAATTGATTTTTTTATCATTTCTTTAACTGTATCAAGGTCTTTCCTTGTGTAGTTTTCAGGCGATTCGGTTATATTCCCCCTCACTATCGATACAACTGATTTCTTTTCCATAAATATACCTCTGTTAACAAGAATAATAATATAATATGTTTTTTGTCAATTGCTAATTGTCAACAATCTACAAATGGCTTATAATATTTAAGTATTGTTAACTTGAATAATTGATAATCATTGACGGATTACTTTAAAATCGAAGGAAAGGAAAAGCAGATGACCTACGGATATTGGGGAAAAATACTTAGAATCAATTTGAATACCGGACATTCAGTTTTTGAAACGATTAGTGAAGACACTATGAGAAAATATATCGGGGGAAGCGGCCTTGGGGCCAAATTCCTGATAGAAGAAACCGGGCCTGACACAGATCCGCTTGGCCCTGATAATATTCTGATC
The DNA here is from genome assembly GCA_003245835.1 of Spirochaetales bacterium. Lineage (GTDB taxonomy): Bacteria > Spirochaetota > Spirochaetia > UBA9216 > UBA9216 > Thalassospirochaeta. Next base: position 3,173 of record QKCC01000006.1, read on the forward strand.
GTCATGACCGGACCGTTTACCGGTACGCGTGCCCCCAACGGAGGACGATACCAGGTCACAACAAAGTCTCCGCTTACAGGAAGCCTTGGAGAAGCAAATAGCGGCGGCACATTCGGAACAAAGCTAAAGTACACCGGTATAGACGGATTGATTTTGGCTGGTAAAGCTGACACACCTGTTCACATATTAATTATCGATGATGATGTCATAATATCAGATGCTTCCGATCTTTGGGGAAAAAACACCTTCGAAATTGCCGACATCATGGATGAGCGGTACGGCAAAAAGCAGGAAACAATTTGCATAGGGCCTGCAGGCGAAAATATGGTTAAGTTTGCCTGTATAATGGGCGAAGGACGTGACGCCCGTACTCCGGGAAGGACCGGGACCGGAGCGGTTATGGGTTCTAAAAACGTGAAAGCTATAACTGTGCTCGGAACTAAACAACCGCAAACAGCACATCCTGAAGAACTTCGCAAAGCAATTGTTAAATGGTCAAAAACTCTGGCTCAAAATTCTCCCGGAATGAGAAAATACGGGACCGGTGAGGCGGTTGAGTTCATTGAAGCATGCGGTGATTTACCTATTCAAAACTGGCGAAGCGGTAAAATGCCAACCTGCGGACAAATTTCCGGTATCACAATGACCGAAAGCGGACTGCTTAAAAAGAGTTATTCGTGTGCGCAATGTACAATAGGCTGCGGCCGTGTAGTTGAGATTAAAGAAGGTCCATATGCCTGCGAACCCCAGGGCGGTCCTGAATATGAAACAATAGGTATGCTCGGTTCCAATTTGATGGTAGATGACCTTGAAGTAATTCAAATGGGAAACAGCATCTGCAACAAAATGGGAATGGATACAATATCAGCAGGTGCTGCAGTCGCATTCGCAATGGAGGCATTTGAGACAGGAATTATTACTGAAGAACAGATTAACGGCAGAAAAATACGGTGGGGAAATGCAGAAGACATCAGATGGCTTCTGAATGCCATTGCGACAAGGGAAAGTATAGGCGATACTCTTGCAGAAGGAACAAAAAAGGCCGGAATGATATTAGGAGGCATCGCTCCAGAATTTTCAGTAGACGTTAAGGGCTTGGAATTCCCCGCGCATGACCCGAGAGCAGGGTCCACTATAGCCCTGCAGTATGCAACAAGTACCCGCGGTGCCTGTCACTGCAATGCCAATACTCACCCCATTGCCCTTACACGACAAACCAGCGGACACGGGTTTATGCCGCCGCAAAAATATGATCCGTATGATTTTGGTGAAGATACAGTCAACCTTACTATAAATTATCAGGATGCTAACGCAATGATGGATTCGATGACTATTTGTAAATTCGCAATGTATAGCCTGGACATGGACTTCCTGGAAGCATACCTCTCATTATTCCGTTTTATATGCGGCTGGAATATGGACCGGGATGAATTTATGGTAACGGGGAAACGTATTGTAACCCTGAAAAGGGCATATCAGGTAAAATGCGGAGTGACCAGAAAGGATGATCGATTGCCCCCAAGAATGACGAGGAGAAGAAAGGACGGCGGTATGGGTGATCATGTACCGAAAGTTGAACCTATGCTTGACCTTTACTATGAAGCACGAGGCTGGGATCTGTATGGAAGACCGACCAAAAAGACACTGGAAGAACTTTCCCTCGAGTGGATCACAATATAGGATATTACGATGAAGGTCGTTTTTGAATTTTCGATTTTCTTTTCAAGTATGATAGGTATCGATATTATTGAAATCGAAATACCGGAGCAGATTAGCATATGCGATGCATTTGTGCTTTTTCTTGAAAAAAATCCAAACTATCGGTCAGTATTGGAAAAGAAAAAACTATTACTTAATGACGAATTGCGCGCAGTTTATCTGTTGAACAGTAAATTCGTTGAGCAGGCGCATATATTAGAAGAAGGTGATAGGTTAAAAATTCTCAAAGCATTTGTCGGAGGATAACAAGTATCAATAAATTGTTGACAGTTAACTTTTTTACAAATAGCTATTATAATAGCATTATTGCATAACAGCCGGAGCAGCGGCTGAGGAGATGAAGTCACAATGAAAACTATCTACCGTACAATTTCTGAACAGGTAGCGGATTTAATACGCAACGAAATTATCTCAGGAGAAATTACGGAAAATTCACTTCTGAAAGAACAGGAACTCTCCAACCGATTCGAAGTAAGCAGAGGCACAATTCGCCATGCTCTTATGCAGCTGGTTGCCGAAGGGATCGTCACCTCAATACCAAATATAGGAATGAGAGTAGCCAATCGGCCGACGCAGGAATCACTGGAACTTATTATAGATATAAGAAACAAAATTGAAGATTTCATCCTTAAAAAAGTTTTCGAGCACCTGCGCACTGAACACATAGAGGGCTGGGGACGCATACTTCAACAGCTTGAAGAAGCAAGCAAAAAAGACGATATCGAAGCCTTTATGGAATCCGACATAATATTTCACCGTTATTTCATCGAACTGTATCCGGATAAGCATGTGACAGATCTTTGGGAAGTTGCCAGGGCTAAAATGATGATGAGATATAACCGCCTTAAAAACCTTAAAGGCGGCTACGAAGAACATAAAAAAATATTTGATGCGGTTTCATCCGGCGATCTTAAAAAGGCACTCTCATCACTTCACAGTAATGTAGTATAAGTACCGTCGTGGATTATCAAAGTCAATCATTCACCCTGATCATTACCTTCATTGTCGATTCCGGGCTGCTGTCTATTTTACCGTATGCTTTTCCATAATCAACAAAATCAAAAGTATCTGTAACAAGCGGCGACAGCTTCACTTTACCTTCACCGACCAGGTTGATCGCAGTTTTAAAATCATCAATATTATACCTGGCAGTCCCTATAAGTTTTAATTCAGCTTCATTCACCAGTGCCATATCTACAGAAGGGGCTGTACCGTATACCGCTACAACAATAATATCAGTCCCCTTCCTTGCATTTGATATCACCGCATTCAGTCCGGGTTGGACGCCTGTACATTCAAAAATAACATCGGCCATCTTTTCCAAACCAAAATGTTCCTGTAATTGTGATTTGAGATCCTGCTTTGTCGTATTTACAGTATAATCAATTCCGCATTCACTGGCTTTTTCAAGGCGGAAACTGTTTATATCTGCTGTCATCACAGCTCTGGCGCCCATTCCCCTTGCTGTCTGTGCTACAAGATTTCCTATCGGGCCTGCTCCCATAACAAGAACATCCAGCCCTTTAATATTACCCGCTTTTTTTACAGCCCTGACTGCCACCGATAGAGGCTCAATAAGTGCACCTTCTTCAAAGCTCATTCCATCGGGAATCTTAACCAGACAGTCCGCGGGGTAGATAAAATAATCACATGCGGTACCGTTCTGCTGAAATCCTATAACCTTCAGCTCATTACAGATATTATAGAGTCCATGCTCACAGGGCCAGCATTTACCGCAGAATACCTGGGGTTCGGGTGTAACCTTGTCTCCTATTGAGAAGCTTGTTACTCCTTCTCCAACGGCTGTAACAACTCCTGAAGTTTCATGTCCCTGAACAACAGGATAGCTTGTATACGGATGCAGACCATGGTAGACATGAATATCGCTCCCGCAGATACCTATTCTCTTGATATTAATCTGGACCTCCCCTGGACCCGGCACCGGAATATCTGCTGTTTCAAAAATTATAGTTTTAGGTGCGGTCATCACCGCCTGTTTCATTTTTCCCATCATTATCTCACTCCTTCCAGCCATCCGCCGTCTATATAATAGTTTGACCCTACGCTGTATTTGCCGCAATCCGAGGCAAGAAAAATATAGTATTCTGCTATTTCATCTGGACTTGCAAAACGTTTATTACCGGCATATTTCTCGGCAACACCGTCAAGATACTCTTTGGGTGTTATACCTTCTTTCTCAGCGAGGATTCCTGCTGTCTTCCACCAGTCGGGAGTTAAAACAAGCCCCGGGCTAACTGTATTTACCCTGATATTGTCTGTTACGAACTCGTTAGCCATACACTTTCCCAGCATAAGCAGTGCCGCTTTTGTCGTATTATAAATGGGTTCGTACCATAACGGCTGAGTCGCACAAATACTCGCTGTATTCAGAATCACCCCCCCGCCGCGCTGACGCATAAAGGGAACAAATGCCCGTGCTGTACGCACTGTGCTCATTACATGAAGATCCCATACGGCGTACCATCTGTCATCAGTAGAATCCATAATAGTTTCTTCAGTGCCTGTTCCGGCATTATTCACTAAAACATCGATTCCGCTGAACTCAGTCTCTATCCTTTTTCGTGCGGCTTCGATCTGCTCCGGTCTGGATACATCAACAGAAATACCAATCGATTTAACACCATAATCGTCGGCAATTCTTTTAGCTTCTTCTTCAACCCTCTGCAGGTTCCTAGCCCCTAAAGCAACATCCGAACCTTCACGGGCAAACGCTCTTGCAACAGACAAACCGATGCCTACGCTTCCCCCGGTAATAAATACCTGTTTACCTTTTAATCCAAGATTCATATCTCTCCCTCCAAATACTCATTTTATTCATCTATATAAATTGCAGCCGCCAGATCCTTAAAATTAAGGTCATCGCCGCCGGTTCCATCCCGAAACAGCACCAAGATGCGTGCATCCTCTGGTTTAACAGGAAAAGGAATCCAATGCCAGGTTGCGGTTTTCATAACTATTGCTGTGCCTTCGGGAAAATAAAAAGTTCTAATATTTTCATTATTCTCAAGACTGTCTCCTGCCGGAGCAACAGAAAGAACGGTATCTCCGCTTACTGCCAAAAGGACTTCAGAAGTTTTTTTATGGCATTCCATTTTTGATACTCTTTTAGATCTGTCACGGCAAATAAGCATCCCGGTACAGCATTTTTCCGAAAGGTCAATTGCTTGTGCGGTATCATACCAGTCAAACTCGGAGTCTGAAGAAACTTCAGCAACCTCCTCCAATGTCAAGATCTCTCCAAAATCCTTAAATGATTCCTTTGTTAATTTTTCAGCCTTCATTATCTGCTTCATCCTCAATTTACTGTCCTATTAATCAACTCTTCCTGAGCGATTTTGCCCATCTGCACAAAATATGCTGAATAGCCGGTAACTCTAACACAGAGATTTTTATGACGTTCAGGATACTTTTGTGCCTCAAGCAGCTCTTCCTTTCCAACAACATTAAGCTGAATCTGCATACCGCCGTGTTTCATAAACACGCTGAATAAAGATGTAAGCTTCGCCAGTCCGTCTTCTCCTTCAATTGTAGAAGGATGAAGCATAACATTGAGCGGTCCGCCGGTAATCCTATTAAAAGGGATTTTTGACACTGAGTTTAAAAGTGCAGTTACGCCGCTGTGATCAGCACCCATATAAGGAGACTGGTTCTCGGCAATAGCTTCACCTGCCCGCCTTCCATCGGCAGTAGCTGCTATACAAGCCCCCATACCGGTAAAATCACGGTCAGTCGAAATTGTCGGCATATACGAGTAAAGGCCTTTTCTATTTTTATTCATTTCGGAGACTACATCGCAGAATGCATTTGTGACAATTTCAGCATAGCGATCAACCTCTTCAATATCATTGCCGAATTTCGGCAGCGAATCCAGGTATATTCTGATATCTTCACGTTCTGTAAAATTGGTGCGAAGCGCTTCCTGTATTTCTTCAAGCGAGAACTTCTGTTCTTTGAAAACCGCAATATCAAGGGCTGCAAGAGAATCCACTGCTGTTGCAAGACCGCTGCCTTGTAATGTTATCTTATGATATTTGGTCCCTCCGGCAATCCAATTCGTCGCATTTTCAATAGTCCCCTGCAAAAACAAGTCCTCGATCCTGAACCGTCCTTTGCTGTATTGCTGTTCTTTTAAATAATCCTGCTCCATCTTTTCCAGATACTGCATCATCAGATATCGCAGCTGTCGCTTATATTCTGCCGCAAAATCTTCCATATTAACCGGTTCTTTATAGTCTTCGGGTTCACCGCAATAGACTCCGGACATCAAACCAATTAACCTGTCCCGTAGACCAAAGTTTGTATCCGGATTATCACAACAGCCGCCTGCTTTATTGTCTGTCCCGCGATAGGAACAAAAAGCCCGGCCGCCGTTTAAAGCTAATTCAAACGGCCATACAAGATTCACCCATAGCTGCCTTAATCCGCCTTCCTTTGCCGGTATAACCGGATCATTACATCCATAAAATCCGTAACCATATACATCAAGCGGCTCAATTCCATATTCAAGCAGGGCTGGAATCATTGTTTCATCATTGTATACAACAACGGTTGCATTGTTTCTCATCGCATCACAGACTTCCTTCCAGAAAGCCGGGTCAATTCCATCATGCCAGCGAACAACAAGAAAAGGATTTCTCAAACCCATTTCATGAGAAGCACGAACCATCAGATGCGAAAGACGGTTTACACCGGAGACACCTTTTTTAAGCAGGCCGCCTATAATTATATAATTAGGATCATCATATGTTACTTCCAGATTGTTCTTTACGACCTCAGATTCCTGAGACATGTGATCCCCATGATCGAGGATTTCATTATTTTTA
>QKCC01000174.1 GCA_003245835.1 Spirochaetales bacterium
ATCAAGAAGCAGAAGGTCGAAGTCTTCGTTTCGAAGAATGTCGACGGCTTCCTGTCCGTTAACAGCGTAGCTGTACTGCCAGCCCTCATTTTTCAGATAAATACCTATCAGTTCCCTTATCTCAAGCGAGTCGTCGCAAATCAGCACCTTTACTGTTTCTCTGCCGTTCATAACGGTAATGATTATATCATACACAGCTGACGGCGTTGCAGCGTCTTTATTTTCTTCAGAAATTCTTCAGATTCTGATCCGCTTTTTATTAAGATTCCGCTGTTACGTTATAAACATGAAAAAGAAGAAAATTGTTTTGTTATACCTGAAAACCGGCGGCGGCCATCAGGCTGCAGCAAAGGCGCTTTCCGAAGAGTTAACCCGAAAGGGCGACGCTGTCCCTGTAATGTTTGATCCGCTTGAAGAACATCAGAATATTATCAAGGAAATGATCGAAGGCGGGTATTCGAGGCTCAGCAGTGAGCTGAAATTCCTGTGGCCGCTTTTTTATGAACTGAGTAATACAGAGAAAAGCGTCAAATCCATCAGGGAACTGTCGAGGCTTCTGTTTACAAACCGGGTTGAACGAATGCTCGAAGAGGAAAAGCCCGACAGTATAATAATACTGCATTTTCTGCTGATCGCGCCCGTAGCGCAGGCTTTGAATCATCTGAGTTATAAGCCTGATTCGGTGGTAACCATCGTGCTTGATCCGTTTTCGGTTCATCATGCGTGGTATTCGGATAATCCCTTTCCTATTTATTGTTTTTCGGACCAGGCGGTAGAAACGATACTGTCTGAAGGCAAAGAACGCAGAAGCAATGTGCTGCAATTCCCGGTGATAATTTCCCAGCGGTTCACCGGGACTTCACGGAACCTGAACTGGCAGTCGCATTCCGACCATAGGCGGCGTATATTGATTTTAGGCGGGGGCGAGGGAAGCAGCAGCAGTATGAGATTTCTGCGCTACCTTGCCGAACAGCGTCCAGATCTCAGCATAGATTTTGTCTGCGGTAAGTCGGAAAGGCTCTATGAGCAGGCTCATAGATTTGTCAGAAGAAACAGGATAGCCGATAACGTCAGGATTCATGGATTTGTGCCGAATATCGAGGACTATATTGCAAGCGCTGATCTTGTACTGACGAAGGCCGGTCCGGCAACAATAATGGAATGTCTGCTGATCGGACGACCGCTGATCATCTACGATTATCTTTACGGGCAGGAGCGGGGCAACGTGGATTTTATCGAAGAGAATAGCCTCGGCGTTTTTATCGATACTCCCCAGCTTCTTGAAAAGAGGATTGATGAATTCCTGAGCCGGGATTACAGAAAGAAGTTTGGTAAAAAACTTGAGAGTCTGAACCTTAGATCCGGTACGGAAGAGATTGTCAACAGCATTCTGGGCAGGGTGGCAGGATGAACCGGCTGCCGCGCAGGATGAAGATCCTGATATTCATATCGCTTGCCGCCGGAGCTGCAGTTCCGGCAGTTCTGCAGCTTATGGGGACTGACGTTGTAACATCGCTATCGTCCTTTCCTCTCTGGATGGTGTCGATTCCGTTTATTTTTTATGTACTGATTTATGCGGTCGATGCAGTCAGGCTGCAGATCGTACTGAAGCACTTCGGCCGTAGAGCAGGTTTTTCCGACAGGTTCGTAAACGGGGTTGTAGGGGCTTTTTATTCAAATATTACCCCGATGGCCGCGGGCGGGCAGCCTGCGCAGATCCTGCACCTTGTAAAATGCGGAACTCCGGGGTCGGAATCAACCGCGATTATTCTTGTACGGTTTGTTGAATATCTTGTGCTTTCACTTCTTATTACCGTTTACGGAATCATCCGCTACCGGGTTCAGATAAATGACCTAATCACTTCAGGGAACATCGGCGCATCAATCCTGATTTTCGGGCTCGCGCTCTATTTCGTGCTCAGCGCCGGACTGCTTGCCGCCGTCATGGTTCCCGGTATTGAGCGGAAGATGTGTAGTGTTTTGAGCCGTTCAAAACACAGAAGGATTGCAGCCTTCTCGGATAAAATCCGCCTGCTGTCGGACGCCCTGGATAAATTCAGGGACAGGGGTTTTTTAACTGTTGCCGCTGATTTTTCACTCGGTGCTGTAAACCTTGTGCTGCAGGCGCTGTCGCTCTGGATTCTTCTCGAACGCACAAGCAGTATCCCCGGAGGTTTTCCGGCAGTTTTTACATCCTTTGTTCTGCTGAATACTGTGGCATATTTTGTTCCGAGTCCGGGCGGCAGCGGCGGAATTGAAGGCGCTTATACCGTCTTCTTTTCGCTTCTTGCCGGCAGCAACACGGCTGCTGCGGTACTGATCTGGAGGTTCGGTTCGTATTACCTGCACCTCGGCTTTCAGATTATCATCTCGTTTTTTAATGTATGGAGAAAAGACAATGAAAATAGCAATGTTGAGCTCATTCTACTCCCCTCACAGGGGCGGGACCGAGAAGTATGTTGAAGACCTGTCCGAAAATCTTGTAAAACGCGGACACGAGGTAACTGTATTTACCCATACACGGGGCAGGCAGGCTGTTGAAAACGGGGTAAGAATTGT
>QKCC01000066.1 GCA_003245835.1 Spirochaetales bacterium
GACAGGACCGCATATTTTGAACCCTTCATAGGCGGCGGGGCTGTCCTGTTTCGACTGCAGATGTCAAATGCCGTGATTAATGATCATAATGAGGAGCTGATTAATCTCTACCGTGTTATCAGGGACCGGCCTGCAGAATTAATTGAAGATCTCAAAAGACACAGAAACGAAAAGGATTATTTTTACGCGATACGTGCAGTGGACCGGGACCCGGATTTGTACCTGAAATTAACCGATATTGAGCGGGCATCGCGGATCATTTACCTGAATAAAACCTGCTATAACGGGCTTTTCAGAGTCAACCGCAGGGGGCAGTTCAATACACCCTTCGGACGGTACCTGAATCCGAATATTGTAAATGAGGACCGGATACGGGCGGTCAGCACATACCTTTCATCTTCCGGAATCACGATACTGAATACTGATTTTGAAGACGCGGTTGTCGGAATAAAACCCGGTTCGTTCGTGTATTTTGATCCGCCGTACGACCCTGTTTCAGAAAGCGCTAATTTTACCTCATATGCCAAAACAGGCTTCGGAAGGGAAGAACAGATGCGGCTCCACCGCCTATGCTGTAAACTGGATGAATCCGGTGTGAAATTTCTTCTTTCCAATTCAGCGACTGAATTTATACGTGATCTTTATTCAGATTTTCACGTGGAAATAGTGAGGGCCGGCCGCGCGGTCAATTCGAATGCCGCAGGGCGCGGTGCTGTAGACGAGGTCCTGGTGAGTAACTATCAGACTTCCCAGTCATCCCGCCTCGGATAGCGGTAGTACTTCGGTTTCTGATACCCTAGAGTAAAAACCAGTCCAATCTTCCGGTCCGGCGTCACACCGGCTTTTTTTCTAAGTTTTTTAGAGAATAGTGCCGCCTCGGCAAAACCTATCATGCACGATCCTATTCCCCTTGCATGCGCGGCCAGCATCATGTTCTCGGCGGCCAGCGCACAGTCGGTCCTGCCGAATCTTTTACCGTTGGTTGTGTCGGGGTAGGTTAGAATCACGACCACAGGGGCGTTGAAGAAGAACGCGTCGGTTGTTCCGTTCAGCGTGTCGGTTATTCTTCTGTAATAATTTTCAAGCAGTTCTTTCCTGGCATAGCGGCCGAGTCCAACTATTTTGAGGACCCTAAGCCCCACCGGATTAAGCCCAAGTTTTACAACTTTGATCGCAACTTTCGAAATTACCCTGCTGAGATTTTTTACTTCTTCAAGTTTAAGCACTACTGCTTTAACCTGCCGGCTGTTAGATGCGGTTGCTGTAATTCTGCCCGAAAAAATGATTGATTCAAGCTCTTTTTCGGAGGGCAGGTCGGGTTTATAGTTTCTTACGGAACGCTTGCTGTTAATCAGGTGCTCAAACATCGCTGCTTTATCGCCATCGGGACAGTAGGTTGAGACCGCCTCCGGGTAATCCTGAAGGGGCAAGCCGTCGGCGAGAACGGCACCGGCCGGGCAGATCATCCCGCAGTGGCTGCATTCAATACAGCCGGATGACTCAATGACTGCCGTTTCGCTGCTTTTTTCGATGGTTATCACTGCCGACGGGCAGTCTTCGGCGCAGAGTCCGCAGTATGTACATTTATCAGTATCGATCGTGTAGTTCAATTATTACTCCAGTAAAAGTTTTTCAGCTTAGGAATGATGTATCAGTATCCGTGCTTTTCAATCATTCTTCCTGCCCGGGTTCGTATGCGAGGATCGTCGCCAGTCTTTTTTCAGCCTCTTCGATGCTGATTTCTGCGCGTCCGGCATAATCCTGAACCTGGTCTTTCATTATTCTGCCGACGCTGTAATAAAGCGATTCGGGGTGTGAGAAAAAGTAACCCGAAACGGACGCGGCCGGCATCATCATATTGCTCTCAGTCAGGCTTATTCCCGCGGCGGCCTCAGCCTTAAGCAGCGGGAAATAAAGCCGCTTGTCGTTATGGACCGGGCAGGGCGGGTATCCCGGGGCCGGCCTGATTCCCCTGTATTTTACAGCAAGCAGGTCTTTTATGCCAAGCTCCTCATCCGGGGAATATCCCCAGAGGCTGCGTCTTGTTTCTTCATGCAGGACTTCTGCGAAGGCCTCCGCGAGCCTGTCGGCCAGAATCTTCGCCATTATCGCTGAATAGTCGTCCCCTTCGGACATGTATTCTGCCGAAAGTTCTTCCGCCCCGATTCCGCCTGTTACCGCGAAAAAGCCTATGTAGTCGTCAATGCCGGAGCCTTCCGGGGCAATAAAATCACTGAGCGCGTAATAGTGAGAGGTTTGCTCTTTTTTTCGCTGCTGCCTGAGTGTCGGTACGCGGAAGATCTCGCTGTTGCGGGTATCATCCGCATATACTGTGATGCTGTCGTCTTCGGTCGATGCCGCGGGCTGGAAGGCAAGGGTTCCGTTTGCCTTAAGAAGCTTCCCGGCAATGATCCGGTCAAGCATCAGGTTCGCGTCTTTGAACAGCTTGCCTGCTTCCTCTCCCTTTTCGGGGTCATCGAGGATTTCAGGATACTTTCCGCTAATCTCCCAGGCGTAAAAGAAGAAGGTCCAGTCTATGT
>QKCC01000057.1 GCA_003245835.1 Spirochaetales bacterium
AAGGCTTCGCCTTCCTGGTCGGCAATATCCCATGCTTCGCCGGATTTCGGAATCCATTCTTCGCTTACATCGGTCATGATTTTCTGAAGGTCGGCAGGAAGCGCATCCCACTTGTCCTTGTTCATGACAACGAACATCGAAGTGGTGTAGCCGATTGCCTTTGTGTCGATTACATAATCAATTACTTCGCCCTGTTTCCATCCCTTAAGGGTTTCGATCGGGCAGAATGTCGCGTCAACAACGCCTTTCTGCAGCGCTTCGTAGGTATCGCCCTGGCTCATCGAGACCGGTGTGCCTCCGAGTGCTTCGACAATCTTGGCCGAAAGGCCGGTAGCGCGGATTTTCATGCCGCCAACCTGCTTGACGGAGCTGATTTCCTTCTTGCTTGCGAGTATTCCGGGGCCGTGGGCATGGAGGTACAGGGTGTGAACGCCTGAAAGTTCTTCGGGCTGGTATTTCTTCACCAGATCGTTCGCAACCTTCGTGGCAGTGACGCCGTCGGGATAGCCGACCGGAAGATCCAGTGCTTCGAGCAGCGGGAACCTTCCCCTTGTATATGCAAAAACGCTCATGCCTATGTCGGCAACACCGGTTTCAACAGCCTCAAAGGTCTGCGGAGCATTCGAGAGCGTTCCGCCGGGGAATATTGTGATCTTGATCTGTCCGTTTGAACGTGTTTCGATTTCTTTTGCCCATGAATCAGCCGCCTGCGCCAGAAGGTGTGTGGCAGGAAAGAATACGGCATAATTGAATTCGTAGGTTTTTACTTTTTTCGGAGAATCCGCTGTAGAAACGGCCCCTTCGTCTTTTGAACAGCCGGCGAATATTACAATTACGGCAGCGGCGATTAAAAAAAGTTTTTTCATATGCTTCTCCTTGTTTCTATTGATAAAAACAGTGAATACAGAATATACGAAAAAGTTTAAAAACGCAAATAGATTTACTATGATTAAAGGTGTTTGAGTATTGGTTAAGATTCCTACCGTGCCCGCAGGTACTGCTTCGGCCAGTACTCAGCGTCTGCGCCGGCATCTCTGGCGGCATGAAGCGGAAAATACGGGTTGCGCAGCAGTTCCCTGCCCATGAATACCAGGTCGGCATCTTCATTATTTACAATGCCGTCCGCATGTTCAAGAGATGTTATGAGACCTCCGCCGATAACCGGTATTCCAGTCAGCTCACGAATGAGCCTTGCAGCCGGAATCTGGTATCCGGGCGCCGCAGGGACCCTTGCGTCGGCGACGACCCCTCCCGAACTGACATGAATAATGTCCAACCCCTCATGCTTAACCAAATTGATCATAGCAGCCAGGTCTTCGGGGTGATTGCCGTTATCCATGTAGTCTTCGGCAGATACCCTGAGCATAAGCGGGTATTCTTCCTTCCATACTGAGCGCACCGCCTGAATAACAAGCTTCAAAAGCCTGCCCCGGTTTTCAGCCGAACCTCCGAACTCATCGCCGCGCTTATTGGTCAGCGGAGATAAAAATTCATTTATAAGGTAGCCGTGGGCCCCGTGAATTTCGAGAACCTTATATCCGGCTTCGGCCGCGCGGGCGGCAGCTGCCCTGAACGAATCGACAACGGTGCTTATGTCGGAATCAGTCATTTCTCGAGGTATCGAATACTGCGGGTCGCCGCTGTTAAAATTGATCGGCGACGGGGCAATAACATCTTCGCCTGCCGCGGTGCATTTACGCCCGGCATGGGCAAGCTGAATTGCAGGAACAGCGCCTTCCGCTTTCACCGCTTCGGTTATGGATTCCAGCCCCGGTATCTGTGCGTCATCCCAGATGCCCAGGTCGTTTGACGATATCCTCCCGCGCGGCTCGACTGCCGTAGCCTCCTGAATTATCATCGCGGCGCCGCCCTGGGCCCTTGTTCTGTAGTGAAAGACATGCCATGGGGTTGATTTACCGTCGTTCGCGGCGCTGTACATGCACATCGGGGGCATGACTATCCTGTTTCGCAGCGAAGTATTCTTTATGGTGTATTTTGAAAAAAGACTGTTCATTTCTATAAATTAACTGAAAAGAAGCAAAAAGCAAAGCTTATAATCGGGAAAGGCTTTTTATTATAGCGGTCAGAAAGCCGTCTAAAAACCTTCTGTCATGCCGGATAGTGCTGCGGGCAGGGTACAAGCTTAAGAACCTGGTTGTTGCTGTAAATCACGAAGCTCGACTTGTTTTCATCATATTTTGCCAACTCACCGTCCACGAAATATAAATTATTCAGCGGCTTCCAGTATTTCGGATTCAGTGGCGGGATTTTCTGACATACTGTAAATTCTTCAACTATGTATTCCCTGCCGTTGAAGTCCTCAGCGTGTAAAATCTTTGTCAGAAAAAATTCAGTAATCATATTCAATCCTCTTATATTTTAGATGATATGAGATATCATTTTCAGCGTATATGACACCGATGTGTTATTGCGTAGCACATTTTGATCTGACACGATTATGTTTCAACCAATAATAAAATGTGAACCAAGGAGAGAGCATTTATGATTGAGCAAAAGAAAAAGGGTACTCTTAC
>QKCC01000032.1 GCA_003245835.1 Spirochaetales bacterium
CCCGTTTAATTCGATCCATCCGGCAGCTCGGCCCGACCATGCCCCTGCGGCGCGCAGATCATCTATGCTCGTCAGTTTCTCTGTTCTGCGCATACGGACAATTCGTTCCGCTGATACCGGTCCTATTCCCGGAACCCTGAGCAGAAGCTCAATGGGCGCGGTATTTATCTCGATGGGAAAGATCCCGGGATTCATTACAGCCCAGGCTGTTTTCGGATCAGTTTCGAGGGGGATATTGCCGGTTTTATCGAAAACGAGATCACCAAGTCTGAAGCCGTATGCGCGCATCAGAAAATCACACTGGTAAAGGCGGTGTTCCCGCAGAAGAGGCGAGCCGGCGAAGAGCTTCGACCCGGTTAATTTTTTTGATGTATCCGTACCGTACCCTTCCTGGTAGGCTGAAAAGTAGGCTCTGAACATATAATAGTCACGGTAAAGGCTGTCGACCGACTTCATTATATCAAGATCGAGTTCACCGGCGGCGCCTACGACGTACTGGGTTGTCTGGCTTACGGCCCTGATGCCGGAAGTACGCCCGATCTGTCTGCCGTTCCTGATAACTTCAGCGGCTTTGGCGGCTGCCGGGAGTATGTTGTTTTCAAGGCTTTTTTCAGGTGCAATCTCTTTGAGATGAACGTCGGTAGGTGCTTCCATATTGATAGACAACCTGTCTGCAAGTTCAGCGGCTTTTTCTATCAGATGATCCGGCGCCCCCGGAATAATTTTCAGGTGAATATAACCATGAAAGCGGTACCGGTTTCGCAGTATATCTGCTGTTTTAATCATCTCCTCCATTGCATATTCAGGGGTTCTGCAGACACCGGAAGAAATAAAAATTCCTTCGACAAGCCTGAAGTAAACGAGGTCCATAAATGATGCCGCAAGTTCATCAGGACTCAGGCTGATTCTCTTCTCGCTATCATTTGCGGCAGAAAATTTACAATATGTACAGCTGTTTCTGCATTTATTGCTTTGAAGGATTTTAAGAATATGGACTCTACCCTGACCGGGAACCGATGCAGGATAGATCCATTCATGGAGGGGGTTTTCCGGTTTTCTAGTTCGGCCCGGCTGGCCGCCGGCTCCGCTTGAACAGCTGGAAAGGCATACATCGTATTTAGCTGATTCAGCAAGCCGGACGACTTTATTACTTAACATGCGTTAAGCATAACATCTGTTAAGCGGTTGTGCAAGCAAAATCTTTTTACTTTGTTATGTATTTCATTTATAATGAGCGCATGATTAACTGGATTGAGGGAACAGAACAGGTCCTGGAGGCTGCCTGGAAAGAAGGCCGGAACCAGCTGTATGAATACGAAGTGTACGCCGTACTGAAGCTGCTCGGGATGCGGACGCCGGAACACAGAAAGGTACAGACCGAGGAAGAGATTACGAGGGATATGCTCTCATGTTTCGGAAGCAGCAGAGTTGTAATCAAGATAATCAGCCCTGAAGTGGCGCATAAGCAGAAACTCGGCGGTGTGAAGGTTCTTTACAAGGACCTCGATTTTGTGAAATTCAGCATACGGAAAATGATCGACGCTTTTACCGCAGCCGGGGTTCCTGTCGAGGGTGTTCTGATTGTGGATTTTGTGGAATATTCTCCCGAACTCGGCAACGAAACTCTGATCGGCTTTCAGGAGAGCGGTGTTTTTGGTCCGGTTCTTTCTTTCAGTAAAGGCGGCTCCGATGCCGAGCTCTTTGCGAAGCATTTTTCTCCGCCGAACCTTCTTCTGCCGCCGGTTACCCGTGAATGGGCAGGAGCGCTGCTGGCATCCACCGAGATCCATAACAAGTATATTCAGGAAGGCAAATCTGATTATATAGATAAAATCCTGGAGCTGAAAATCAGGTTCGGAGAGCTTGCGATAGCTTTTTCACAGTTTTTCGAGGGTGATACGTCATTTTATTTGAAGGAATTTGAAATAAACCCGTTCGTGTTCAATCCCGACGGGAACCTTATAGCGCTGGACGGTTACGCGGTTTTTGATCGCAAAACCTCGGGATGCTACAACTGTGAACGGCCTGAACCGGATACATTGATGCCCTTCTTCCACCCCGAAGGAGTTGCCGTTGTCGGGGTAAGCGGGACGGATACGAACAGCCCGGGAAGTATTATTGCCGCAAATATGCTGAAGCTGGATCGGAAGGATCTTTACTGTGTTAACCCGAAAGGCGGTGAAACCAATATAGCCGGCCGAAGGGTGGTGCTCTATGAAAATCTTTCATCGCTTCCTGTCTGTCCGGGCCTTGTAGTTGTAACCGTGCCTGCAGCGGCTTGCCTTGCCGTTGTCCGCGAAGCAGCTGAACTGGGGTGCGGGGCAATTTTGCTTATTCCCGGAGGGTTCAATGAGGTTGCAGGCAACGAGGGCCTGGAAGATGAGATTGCCCGGGTAGCAGCTGATGCCGGCATCAGGGTGATGGGGCCGAATTGTCTCGGCATCCTCTATGCGTCCGAACAGCGGGGCAGGGGAATAAATACATTCTTTATTCCCGAGACTAAGTTCAAGCTCGATATGGAACGGGAAAAGAACATCGCACTTTTCAGCCAGAGCGGAGCGCTCGGGCTTGTTGAGCTTACAAGCCTGAAAAAATCCGTAAGTCCGAAGGTTGCGGTAAGCTACGGTAATCAGCTCGATGTTGATCCCGCAGATCTTGTAGAGTATTTTCAGGATGAAGAGGGTATAAAAGCGATCGGTATATATATCGAGGGATTCAAACCGGGGGCCGGGCGTCGCTTTTTCGAGGTTACCAGGCGCAGCCGCATCCCTATTGTTGTCTATAAGGCAGGCAGAACTGCCGCCGGTCAGATGGCTACACAGTCGCATACGGCGAGTATGGCCGGGGAATACGCTGTGGCAAGGGCCGCTATGAAGCAGGCAGGGCTTGTCGTAGCCGATACGATGGCTGATCACCTGGGCTGTCTGAAAATTTTCGCAATGCTGCATGGAAAGAAGGTCAGGGGCAGGAAGATTGCCGTAGTGACGAATGCCGGCTATGAAAAGGCCAATGCTGCCGACAACCTTAAGGAACTTGAACTGGCAGAGTTGTCTGAAAAGACATCGGCTGAACTATCAGGCGCGCTGCCTTCATACGTAACCGTCGAACCGCTGCTCGATCTGACCCCTATGGTCGGCGATGAAATATTTGCCCGGTCGGTAGAACTGATGCTGCAGTCTGATGAGGTAGACGCCGTATGTGTTTCAATCGTTCCGCATTCAGGCGTTATCCATACATCGGATGAAGAGATTGCCAATTATAAAAATAATCTTGGGGCCAGGCTGGCTGAAATAGCCGCGGCCTCCGATAAGCCTATGGTTGTTTCATTGACCGCTGCGAGCGGGGGTGACGATACCTATGGAAAGATGATTGAGGTGATGGATTCCGGCGGTCTGCCGACATATCTCAGCGCCGAGCAGGCTATGTCTTATCTTAATGAGTTTGTCAGATATCACTATATAAGGCAGCAGAACCTTCTTGACGAATGGATGAAATAACTATAGGGGACTTCTAAAAACTGAAGTTTTTAATAGTCAACCAAAAATATAGTGGATGTTTATTTATTGACTAATAAGGAAATAAATAAACTCCAAGGCACCTCTAATAACTCCAATTCTGAGTTATTAGAGGTGCTCTATATTCCCATATCACTGAGCAGTGTGGTCAGTCTTCCAAGTACGCCTGTAACCCTCGGATGGTCTGCTTCAAAGTTTTCTATACTCTCCCGCAGATTATCCGCGGGTTCAGGCAGTCCGGAATCATTAGTGTTCGAGGCATTCATTGCTGCCCTGATATCCGTTACCAGTTCCTGAAGCCTGACGACAGTACGTGCATCAGCGCCTTCAAGGCTGCTGATTTCTGATTCCAGCTCAGTAAGGTCCTTTTCAAGCTTATTTCTGTTCATATTAATATGATAATCCTTTTCCAGCGGTGATAGCAACTGTTTTGTTTGTATAAATGTGGTTATAAATTGCTGGACATCCTGTGTATTATGCTTTTAAACTTAGGTATGAAAAGAATACACAGATGGTTTCTTATACCTTATAAAGATAGTCCTCTCGAAGTTCAGAAGAAGGCTTCAATTCTACTGATAATTAATTTTCTATTCATTGTTCTTTCACTGGTATTGACTGCTGTGATGGCTATGACTGGCGCTGCAGTGGTTTCGCTTATGACCCTCGCTTTGATTCTTTTCTGCGGTGTCTGTCTTCTTCTGATAAAACGCGGCAAATTCATGATCTCGGTAAACGTTTTTTTAATCGTGTTTTTTCTGATACTCTTCGCAGCAATCAAGTTCGATGCGTACATCGATGTATACGAAACATATGTAATTTCAGCGCTCGGCCTCTTTTTCCTGACTATAACCTGTCTTGTCGGGTATTCGGTCTACCATCCTGTTGCGGCGACGGTGCTCAACTGTGCAGCGGTAGCGGCGATCTATTTTATAGATATTCTTCCTTCACAGCACGGCGAAGTCGGGCTGCTTGATATCCAGAACCTTGTAACCTGTTATGTAATTATTATAGGTTCAGGTTTTGCCGGTACGATGGTGATGCGGCTTCTGAAGGACCTTGTAAGGAATGCCGAGTCATCACGTACGGAAATCGCAGAGCATTTCAGTGATTTCGACAGGGGCGTTCAGGAGACGCTGGAGATTTTTACCGAAACAGGGCATAACCTGTCCGATTCATCCTCCTCTTCGATGAATCTTATAGAATCCATGTCGGCGGATCTTCACCGGATCGAGGCTTCAATAAAGCAGTTGGGATTTACGATTGCCGAAACATCCGATTCCAACCGCGATTCGCTCCATTCTGTCGAATTCCTGCAGAATACGCTCGAGCAGTACCATTCAACGGTTGAAACAACCTCCTCGTCGGTAGAACAGCTGATCGCGAATATAAATTCCATTTCATCCAATACCGCTTCGCAGAAGGCTGCCGTAGACGAGCTGGTATCCTCTTCGCGTTCAGGTGAGGAAGAAATTGAAGCTTCGATTGAATCAATCAATACTATCGACCGCAGTTCTTCCGATATGCTTGAAATGGCGGGGATTATTCTGAGCATCGCCGACAGTACAAACATCCTTGCGATGAACGCAGCAATCGAAGCTGCCCATGCCGGTGAAGCGGGTAAGGGGTTCGCTGTTGTTGCCGATGAGATAAGGAAGCTGGCGGAAGAAACCGGGAAAAACTCACGGAATATCTCGGAACGTTTGACGGAGAATATCGATGCCATAAAGGCGACAGCCGTAGCAAGCAACCGTGCAGGAGGCACATTCCGGCATATTTCGGAAGGAATTCAGCAGGTTTCGTCTATTTTCAGGGAGGTTGTTACCGGGGTTGAAGAGATGTCGCAGGGAACGGGCGATATTCTCCGAGAGATCGCGGGAATAGTGGAAACGTCCGGAAAAGCCGGGGAAGCAATGGAGAAGCTGACGAGTGTGAACCGGATGAACTCCGGGAAATTTTCTGAGGTTGTCTCACAGTCTGCAGCGGTAATGGAAACAATCGAAGAGATCAACAGCATGTTCAGCGATATAAAAATTGAGGCTGAAAAGGTTGACTCTATAGGCCGGGAAAATGTAAATCAGCTTGGAGTATTCAGGGACAGGATGAAGAGCATCAAGCGCTGACGAAGGACAGAAAAAGCGGCCGATCCGGGATATATTTATAACCTGAGAGAGGTGATAAGGATGAAAAAGCTCATTTTTTCGGTTCTTTGTGCTGCTCTGCTTTTTACTGTTTTCGGCTGTATTTATACCGGTTTCGGTCATGAGTATAAACTTGATATGTATATCAGTCTCAGCCTGTTCGGAGCATATCCGGCAGAACACCCTGTGAACACCATAGACGACCTTGCTGAATTCGGCGGCAAGAATGTTTTTTTCAGTGTCAAAGGTATAGATTCGGATTTCAATGATTCCATCAACATACAGAAGGTTTCTCAATTTGCATGGACCGGCGGCACAAGTGATTCATCAACGCAGTACGCGGTTACAACGATTGATCTGACCGAGAACACCATGTACCTTGCCGGCCGGTATAAGTTCATGATGTTCATCGACTGGGACGGAAGCTCGAGCCTGTCTTCCGGCGACCTGGTGTTCAATTCGTATTCGCTGCTTGCGGACAAAGATGATGATGTTTCGACCGCAGCGCTTCAGGTTGCAGAATCCGAATACGGGACTTCGGTAGTTTATTCACCGTCGGATTACTCTATAATTATTGAAGACCCGCTGAGCACCGACAGCGGCCTGCCCTGGATAATCACCTCAATTCATGAAGGTGAACTTGCGGTTTATCCATGAGCATAAACCCGCTTTATTCCGGAAAAGACCTTAGCTGTACAGACAGGCCGTCGGGATCATATACGTAAAAATAGCGTGTCTGATCACCCGGCTCCTGGATGTCGGAAGGGTTCAGGCCCCTCTGCCCGACTGCTTCGTGCATTTCATCGAGTTTGTCTGTTTTGAAGCAGATAAAAAGTCCCCTGCCTTCATATTTCTGTCCGTTCGGGTTGAAGATCAGCTCAATTTCGGTTTCTCCGTTTCCGTTTGTCAGGAAGGCTACCTCGAACGGCGGATGCTGTATGCGGCGCGACACTTCGAGTCCGGTGACTGTTGTGTAGAAATCAATTGATTTTTCGATATTGCTGACATTTATTGCCACATGCTGAATGTGCATTGCTAAACTCCCTGCTGCATTATTATCATTTTTGTAAGGAAAAAATTTGAAAACCTCTGTCTGATTTACTATAGTTTATTATCTGAATTACATCAAACTATTACAGCTGTAATCAGGAAAACAGCAATCAGGAGGCGGTGATGAAGAAGTTCACCATATACGCGGTATTAATCCTTATTGTAACAAGTACATTTTTTATGTTTTCGTCATGCTCATTGTTCAGTAAACCTGTGAATGTAAATCTGACCATCGAGAAGCTTGATTAGGGGGGGCAATATGAAAAAGATACTTATAACCATTGTCTTTCTTATGTTATTGGCGTTCCCTGTCTTCAGTCAGAGCGGATTTCAGATGCTCGAGGTCGACGGTATCAAGGTCACCATCGACGAGATCCGGTTTATGCAGGGCTACGCGGATTCCAAGACCATGGGTTCAATTTCAGTTAATAAAACTGTCAACCTGACCGGCAGCCTTGCTGATGTTTTTAACGAGGCAACTACGCTTTACCTTGAGTTCGGGGTAAGTGAACTGACATTCGACACAATAAATATTCAGCTCAGCGGAGGGGTCGGAATAAAGGGTCATACTTATCTGGCTGATAGCAACACACAGGTGTATACCACATCAGCAGGAATTAAAAAGATCCTCAATTCCGGATCAACCTGGACAGCCCCTTCGGATTACGGTTATTTGCAGAATGATTACATTTATTATCCCGGAGACGGCGGTGAACGGCAGGAGACTACCTTCCTGAGACAGGAAACGACATTTGCTTCCGATGCTGCACTGGACATGGCCCTGCTGGTTGATACCTACCAGGTTGCCTACTACTGGGACGGGCAGGATTCCACCAGACATGGTTTTGTCGACAGCTGGCACCAGGAGAATACTTCATATTTCCCTACCGGCACGCCTGTAATCGGTATAACCTATCTTCCTCTGTACCTGTCGGTTAACCAGACCCTCGAGTCTGAAACCTATGTTGTCGCGGAATCTGCTTCGTATCTTGATCCGGCTGCCGGAGACTTTTACGATGTAAAGTATACGATGAATATGACGCTCATTTTCAGTGACGGCGGAGCATTCTTCATTGGACGGACTGCAAACTGGGACGGTCTATATGCAACCTTTCGGCTTCCGCAGTTTGTCATGTCCGCAGTGTCATCAGGAACTGATTATGACCTGACTCTGAGCAACTATGAGGATGGTATGGGCTGGACTGATAATTCCACCGTTTCCGGTTTTACCAGGCAAAGCGTCGACGGTATAGATACTTTTCAGTTTGTAGATAAATATAATGTTACCCATAGCTTATACGCTAAAAGAGTAAAATAACACCCTTCGGGAAGGGCTTTCCGTCCTTCCCGGTTTTATCTCATCCCGGCCTCTGTATTAATTCCTTAAAACTTTTTTTCAGCTAAAATCATTATTATATTATATATATAACCAAAAGATTCGTGCTGCCGTGTCCGATGCATGCAATGATTTCTGCACCAGAAAATTTTATGTATAGGAGAGTGCGAAATGATTAAAAAAATTCTTATTGCAATCGATGATGAACTGCCGGATACCAGCCTGGTCAGGAAGGGGCTGAAGGTTGCCGGCCAACTGAAAGCCAAGGTCGGGCTCCTCGATGTCGCTATGCTTACAAACAGATACTACGAAGCCGGGATTGTTATGCAGGATTTTGTTGACTTCGATATGAAGCGGGCAAAGAAGAACATAGCTGAAGTCAAACGGGAATTTCCCGACATGGACTTTGTAGATTTTGAACTTGTCGGAGAACCCGTGATTGAGCTGAAGACCGTTGTTGCCGAATGGAAACCTGATCTGCTGATCGTCGGCCACCACAGGCATCAGTTCCTGCAGAGATTAACAGAGAATTCACGTGAACGGCGAATAGTTAATCAGCTCGATATTCCCGTTCTTGTTATTCCCTGCTGACCGGGAATTTTCTGTTAAAAATTATCATTACGGGCACTGGATGATTCCCTGTGCCCACAAACAGCCTCCGCAGGTCGGGAAGGTGTTTCCCTCGCAGTCTTCCCCGTTATCATCCGCAAGGTTGCAGCCGCCGCAGTAGACGCAGGGGGCAAAATCAAAATCCTGAACCCTGCGGCGGAATTCAAGGTGCTCCGGATTGTTCCATAGTTCGGGCAGCCTCCTGTCTTTTACATTACCGACAACCCACCGTCTTGACCGGCGTTTCCGGTCTGAATAAAAACTGTCGTGGTCATACATAAGCGGCAGGCAGGGGCTGAAGTCTCCGTTCCATCCAACGGCGGCCGCGCCGTCTTCAATAAACCTGCAGTGATTTTTTTCATTATTAAGACTGCAGCTGCCGACGGTAACGGTGCGTCCGTAATTCACGGCTTCAAAGATTGGGTCAGCGGTCATGTCCGTCATATCCATCAGCGGAAGCCTTACCTTCGGTTTCAGTTCCGGCCGGGGCGGGGTTGCCAGGGCTGCCTCGTAAAGGATTTCGTTTTTCATGTCTTTACTGTACGGCAGGATGTTGGAAATCATAAGATGTCCCGCGCCCAGCTGCCCTGCAATTTTTATTACGGCCGGAAGGTCGGCAATGTTGCGCTTCATGGCTACGAAGGCAACACCAATCTCTGTTTTGTACAGCGGAACTGCTCCGCAGCTGTTCGAGCCGTATTCGTTATTCAGTATTGCAGAGAACGCTTTTACATTTCCTATTACATTCGGCAGTTCCGCGCCCAGGCGGATATCGGCATAACTTTCGGAAGATGCCCCGTCGATCGATATCCACAGGATGTCCAGGCCGGCCGTTATCAGCTGCTTTGATAATTCCGGCGTCAGAAGGGTCCCGTTTGATATCAGCTCAACCCTCGAGCCCTGCTTCTTCGCGCACCTTATCATCCGGACTATGTCGGGATGGCTCAGCGGCTCACCGAACCCGCCGAAAAACACCGAGGGGCGCGGATTGAA
>QKCC01000232.1 GCA_003245835.1 Spirochaetales bacterium
CTTACACATGTTGTTGAGACTATCGATCTGTATAAAGAAATTGCCATTGAACAGCAGAATACTTACAACGCCTATGTGAACAACAGGCTGAATGAGATCATGAAATTCCTGACAGTTTTTTCGGTTATCTTTCTTCCTTTGACGCTGATTACCGGCATATACGGTACCAACTTCGATTTGATTCCCGAACTGCATTTCAGATACGGTTACCCTATGCTGTGGGGTATGCTTGTTCTGTTCGCCGGAATTTTGATTATTATATTCAAAAGAAAGAAATGGTTTTAAACCGGGTATTTACATACCCGGAATCGCCGGCTTCTGAGTATTTTAGTATTTAAATTCTCAGCTTTTTTAGATTCTCTTTCATAGTATCGATATCCTTAATCCAGTCCTCAATATCCTGTTCGTGTTCAAGCTCTTCGGTCAGGATCCGGGAAACCATCTGGTAGGTTATATGGTCCCTGCCGTAGGTAAAATCGGCAAGATCCGAATATCTCTTTATAGCGCAGCGTTCCCCTTCAAGGTTCTGTTTAAGAATCACTTCGACATACGGATCTTCAGGAGCCTCGTAATCGCAGTCAGCCAGTTTCATCCAGTCCGCCGGCGTGAGAACAGGCGTACCGCCAAGCTGTATTATTCTCTCGACAACAAGGACGGCATGTCCCAGCTCCTGTGTCGCATGAATCAGCAGCTCCGGTTCGATCTCTGATCTCATCGGCCCTTCCATCAGCCTTGCACCTATCCAGTACTGGTAGTATGCGAGCCATTCCTCGGATAAAGCACTGTTCAGAAATCCGATCAGTTTTTCCGGATCAACTTTGATTATCTCTTTTCCTTTAATACCCATTTTTCCCTCCTGGTAGTTCTGCAATTTTGATAAGAGCTGTATGTTGTTTCATTATAACATATTCAAACGGGGGTAATTAAAAGCAGGGTATCTGCAAAAAACAGAGAGCGATGAAAAAGGACCGGGGAAAAATCGTTCGGATCCAACGACCTTTCCCCGGAATTTTAGAGGATAATTAACACCTTTAATTAATCCGGAAGTCTTTCGTAATATGTATCACCAAGGTCGTTAGGGTTCATAGCTTTATAAACCTTAGCCTGGTATTTTAATGCGGGTGCAAACGGGTGCTTTGTGTAGGCGTCCTTTCTGAACTCTTCAGTTGTAGAATACCCGTCGTATCCGCGTGCATTTGAATTAAGTTTTTCAAATCCGCAGCCGCTCCAGCCTTTTGACGCAGTCCATGCAGCAGAGGCATCAAAGAATTCGAGACATCCGTCTGTGGATTCTTTGTCGGCGCTGTCGAAACATGTGAAGTTCTCCCACAGCCCGGATCCGCCGCCGCCCTGAAGCCCGATCGGTCCCATCATACAGTCTCCGCCGCCTTCCACTATCTGGCCCTTCTTTTCCCATTCCTTCTTAAAGGCGCCTACCTCTTCAGCACGCTGGGCACCAAAGTCGATAGCGTTGATCATTCCGAAGTTGCCGTCGTAACCTCCGCCGTAAACAAGGTTGAGCGATTTATGTCCGAGCCTGAGCAGGTAAAGCAGTGTATAATTTGTAAGATGTTCAGTATCCATGCACTCAACAATCCATCCGCCGGTTATAGAAAGAATCTCATCGAGGGTTTCTTTCTGCCAATCGTAATCACGCTGTGTCATTCCGGCAAGGATGATCTGGAAGTCGATTTTCATTGAATCATTTTTTTCTTTGAAATCAGGTTCGTTAATCAGGCCTTCAAGGTCTGAAATAGTCTTTGTAGGGTCGGTCAGAATCTGAATCATGCCCCACTTAAGGTCACGGCCGAGAAAGTTGAACTGCCTGTGCGCACTGTAGCCGATCTGGTTTTCCCAAAGCATATGAGCTGTCTTTGCCCATGCGTCCCAGTCCGGAAATGCAAGTGTGAATGCGTTGAAATTGGACGGCAGCTTTGTTGTATATGCCGGGGCCTTGCCGTATACAGGCAGAGCTTTCGGGCCCGGCCAGGCATACAGCTTAACTGCGCACTTGGTGAACGTACCTATTGAACCCTTGTTGCCGAACATTCCGCGAATTGCGCCGCGCATACTCGGTCCGGGGCCTTCGCCGCAGAAACCTGTCGGATCATCGTATGCGAGGGAACCTGTTCTGAGGATCTCACCTGAGGGCAGAACCCATTCGGCACCCAGGAGGTTTTCATACTGCGTGCCGCCATACAGGTTGCTTGGCCCTGAGCCGAGCCATGCTGTGGCTCCTGCAAGAATTGAACAGGAACAGCCTGAGCCCTGAATATGACAGTTCAGCCCGACCTTCATAGTTTCTGCCTGAAGGGTGGCTCCGAGTACTCCGGGTTCAACAACGGCAATCATGTTCTTGGCATCAATCTCGATAATCCTGTCCATCCGCCTCATATCAAGAACAATGGTCTCATTGTCACATGGATAGCCCTGTGCCGACCAGAAGGTCGTGGATGGTTTATATTTAATCTTGTTTTTAGCGCAAAACTTTGTTATTGCCTGCACATCCTCGGTGCTGCCCGGCAGA
>QKCC01000222.1 GCA_003245835.1 Spirochaetales bacterium
CAAACGGGCTGAAAATTGCGAACAGCGTGATTTGGAAAAGCAGCAGTTCTTTTATGGTAAAACTCATACTGGCATTATATTCCACTCGGTACGATTTTGACTATTCCCAAAATTCATAATTTGTTCGCAGTCAGGACTGCGTTACGCCCAATTGTCTTACCCTAAAAGCAGCAGCGAAGCTACTGCGTTACTCCCTATAGTCTCACCCCGAAAGCAGCGCGAACGGCTACCCGCCTATCTACCCCATACTTAGTTCGCAGTCAGGACTGCGTTACGCCCTATAGTCTCACCCCGAAAGCAGCAGTGAAGCTACTGCGAAGCAGCCCGTACCTTTAATTAATAACTATTACATTTTATCACTGCAGCTGATTCTTGATTAATGAGATAAAATCGTGCGGATACGAAAGAATCCGCTCGTAAGGGAATAGTACATTCTGATAACCCCGTTATCAGAAACATAGGTTCATTATTTCCTGATTAAAAAAAAGAGGAAGCTCGTTCAGAGCTTCCCCGCACTATTAAAAGGCGCCGAGCGGATTCGAACCGCTGCATCAAGGTTTTGCAGACCTCTCCCTTACCACTTGGGTACGGCGCCAAATTTACTTACATGTTCTACCAAGCCGCCGCGTAGCGACAGCGCCAAGTTTACTAACTTGCTTTGCTGAGCCGCGCGGAACGCACGGCGCCATATAAACTAACTTGTCCAACTGAGCCGCCGCGTAGCGACAGCGCCAAATTTACTCACTTGTCCAACTGAGCCGCACCGAAGGTACAGAGCCGAATTGGAAAATGTAGACAGAGAATACCAAATATCAGACTTTATGTCCAGTAATTCGGGAGGATTCGTTGTCCCTATCGCATCAATATCTATGCTCAGCCGACACTGTAGAATTTTTTCATATCGTTGAAAAACTCTATTCTGCTCTGCTGCCATGTATAATACATATGCCCGCCGTTATAATGTTTTACCGTGAGCATTCGCTTCTGTTCAGGCTTAAGTTTCATGAGGGCAGCAAGTCTGTCTGATGCAAATGCCGGGGTAACGAGGTCATAAATCCCGTTCGAAATATAGACCTTCATATCAGGGTTCAGGCTCATTCCGTAGCGCAGATCGTCAACCGCACCTACATGT
Source organism: Spirochaetales bacterium (assembly GCA_003245835.1). Classification (GTDB taxonomy): domain Bacteria; phylum Spirochaetota; class Spirochaetia; order UBA9216; family UBA9216; genus Thalassospirochaeta. The sequence continues at coordinate 1,133 of QKCC01000222.1, forward strand.
GTTTCAAAATCATGCTCCCTTGTATCGACTTTCCAGCTTTCATTAACCTTCATACTTAGCAGGTTATAGTCCTTTTCGGTATTAAGGCCTATCCCAGCCCTCAGCTGGGTGTTGATACCGGCCGCAAAAACCCGTTCGAGCTGGTGCAGGGTCGGATCAGGCGATTCGAGCTTGTCTCGGTCCGGAAAAGGATCATTGACCGTCACGCTCGAGTCATAAAGTCCGAGGACCAGCTTTTCATTTCTGAGCAGATTCTTAACAAAAAACTCAATACCGATTCGGCCGCCGGCCGTTATAATGGTCTCTCTGGACAGTCCTATAAAGTCCGCGGCAGCACTCAATATTCTTAAACGTTTTGATTCAGGAACAAGCTCGCCGCCGGCAAGAACAGGTAGAAGTTCGTTCAGCGCGAAGTCAGCGGCACGCTTACGGTAATCTTCAGAAGATTCTTCTTCTTTGATTTTCCTTGACTTGCCGTGAACCGCGGCTGCATCCGCAAATGACGGAAAAACATCAATCCAAGAGAGTGCATCGTAATCGGAACCTTCAAGCAGGCTGAACTCCAGCGCAGGCGAGATAAGAACGGCGCCCTTGAGGCCTACACCGTAATCCTGCTGAAGCATCCTGACCAGCTTTCCGACCCTGAACCCGCCATAGCTTTCTCCTGCTATATAAACCGGGCTCTCCCACCTGTTGTACTTTGAGAGAAACTTTCTTATAAACTCCGAAAGAGATTCAAGGTCCCTCTTCAGCTTCCAGTATTCATCATCGCTTTTCTTCTCATCAGTTCCGCCGGCGGTTTTATCCTTGTCAGACTGCTCACTTCCCTCAATCGTCCTGCTGAAGCCGGTCCCGATCGGATCGATGAAGACAAGATCAGTAAACTCAAGCCAGGTTTCTTCATTATCAGTGAGCCTGTAAGGAGACGAAGGCGCCTGCCCGGATTCCGTCAGAACCGCCCTTTTGGGTCCCATTGCGCCAAGATGCAGGTATACCGACGAAGCTCCGGGCCCGCCGTTGAATACAAATGTTACCGGCCTGTCGGCTGTCTGTTCGTCCACAGCCGAATAGCGTATGAAAAACATCTCGGCTCTCGGCTTCTCTTCGCTGTAAAGTGTCAGCCACCCGGCTTCGGCCTGGTAATCCATCCTGCTTCCGGTTTCAAGTTTAAGGAACCTTGATGCGCCCTTTTTTTCTTCTTTCTTTTTTTCTTCACTTTCCATAATTCATTCCTTTTTCTCTCAAATAATACATTAATGCGATCATCATAGTACCGTTGCTGTACTCACCGGATCCCATCTTCATTATAACCTCATCAGCCGGAACAAGCTCATAATCCACATATTCATGTTCATCAAGATTCTGCATACCCGTCGGAACAAGGTCCTC
>QKCC01000008.1 GCA_003245835.1 Spirochaetales bacterium
GTCAGGGTAGAACAGATTGCACTTGTACCGACAATAGGACTGAATATGGCCCTTGCCGCGATTGCCGGTCAGAACAACGGCGCATGCAGACCGGACCGGGTTCGGAAATCATTCAAACTCACCCTGCTTTGCGGGGCGGGACTTATGGCTGTTATTCTTCCGCCGGTACTGATTTTCGGCCGCAGAATTATCAGTCTATTTACTGAAACCGGGGATGTTATTACGATGGGTTACGATTACCTTCTGCTGCAGGGTTTTACATTCTTCAGCTACATAATCATCTCCCAGTCAAATTCGATGCTGCAGGGGCTTAAACGTCCGGGTATGATAATGTGGATGGGTCTTTACAGGCAGATTCTCGCCCCGGCCGGGGTTTTCTATCTGCTGTGCTTTACTTTCGGGCTTGCCGAACGGGGTGTGTGGATCGGGCTGATTATGGTTAACTGGTCGGCAGCCCTGATTACGCTGATTTGGACTCTTAACGTGATGAAAAAGTCCGAAGCGGCAACTAACTAAGGTCGAAAAGCATCATTTATTACCGAATTTTTAATTTTATTTTGACTTTATTTTGAAATTAACTAAAATTAAGTTATGTCGATTAGAATAAAAACTATCCTGATGTTTACTATTGCATCGGTACTCGGGACCTCTTTTCTGTGGACCTTCAGTATTTTTTATGTTACCCGTAACTGGGGTCTCTTCTGGGAAGGCTTCGGCCTTTTTATGGTTATTGTTCTTGCCCTTGTATTTACGGCGGATATTGTAATATGGTTTGTGTTTCGCCCCGCAGCAGCAGCTGAACGTAAGAGCAGGCGCGGAATAGAATTTTCCGGGCAGGACAGTACTGCGCTCGATTCAGTCATGCGCAGAATGCCGCTGATAGTGTTTGTTACGAACGGTATAGGTTTTCTGCTCGGTCCATTAATCAAACGGATCTTTACCGCCTTAGCCGAGGGTGTTAACCCATGGAACCTTGTAACACTTACATCTGTGATATACTCAGTCAGTATAGGGCTGTATATCGCTTTTCTGGAAATTCGGCTGATCGACGGCTATTTTCAGCCGTTGAGGGTTAAGCAGAGGAGGCAGAGGATTGATCCGGCGCAGAAAAAGCGATGGTCCATGCGCCAATATGTGCTGGCATGCTGGCAGGAATCATACTGCTGCTAGTTTTCGGATTGTTTTTTTCGGCCGGGCAGGGTTACCTGCTTGAGGAACTCTATGCTCCCGCATTGGTCAGTTCGCTGCATGGGGGATCTGCCCAGTCCGACGCGGTTTCGGCTGCATCCGGGGAAGAATCAGGCGCTGCATCCTCTTCCGGCTCAGCTGATGCCGGTTCATCCGCATCCGTGGAATCAGGCGAAAGTACGGAAGCAGCAGCCCCCGCAATACATCCTGACGCCCTGTCTGCTGCTTCGGCAATCGAGGCTGACCGCGTAGATCTCTGGCAGCGGGCGCTGAATGGTGAAAAACTTTCACTTTCTGAAAACCATCCGCAGATAAGGGGCAGGCTGGGGGAATATACCCTGAAAATGCTGCTTCTGGCGTTAATAACCGCCGGTCTTTCGATAATTGCGGTAGCTGTTGAAACGCGATCGACGGACCGAAGAATGCGCGAAATGAATAAGAGGCTGAAAGAGATTGCCGAAGGCAACGCCGATGAAAACAGGAAGATGATTATAGTTACCCACGATGAAATAGGTGAAACATCACACTGGATAAATATTTTTATCGAGCGGCAGTCTTCGATTTTGAAGACAATCAGAAAATCAATCAGCAGCCTGGATGAAGCTTCCGCTGAACTTGGTAATATCAATACGACGGCAGCTAATCTCGGGAAAGAGATCGATAACGGAATTTCGAATGTAAAGGTTAATATTGAAAAGCAGCATGACGTACTCGAAAACGTCGAAAGCAATATCCAGCAGCTTGCGGACACCATTCTGAAAACAAATTCCAATCTTCAGCAGCAGAATGATGCGATGAATACGAATACCGCATCCGTAGAAGAAATGACTGCGAACATAGGTTCGGTTGCAAGGAATTCCCACGACGCATTCGAGAATACACAAACCCTGATTAAGAGTGCCGAGAAAAGCGGTGAAGATATGAATATTCTTCAGAAGGGTATAAGTGAAATTGCCGCGTTTGCCGATGAGGTAAGCCGGTCAATAGGGCAGATCAGCAAGATATCAGCGCAGACCAACCTGCTTGCAATGAATGCCGCAATCGAGGCAGCCCATGCAGGTGAAGTCGGAGCGGGATTCGCCGTTGTTGCCTCTGAGGTCCGAACACTTGCCGAAGACTCTTCCGTGACTTCAAAGAGCATCACCGGTCTTACCCAGAAGATGAACCAGCTAAGCAGTCTCGGACTTCAGCAGGCAGAGAATGCCCGCGGAAGCTTCAGCAGCATTCAGGAGAGGGTAATGCAGAATGCGGCAATAATTGCTGAAATCTCGGAATCAATGAGAGAGCAGGAACAGGGCAGCCTGGAGATGCAGAAAGCGATGAAGATCCTGAAGGAACTCACCGATGACGTGGCGTCTATAACCGAGCGCCAGAACGAGCAGCGTACCAGTGTAGAATCCGGGATGGAAAGACTGACGGGGGCAGCTGACGATATTCAGGTTCAGATGGACAGGATTGTCGGGCTGATGTCGGATTTTGATTCTTTTATCTCGACCCTCGGTACGGTGATCGAAAAGAATTCACAACTGGTGCATGAACTGATTAAGGTTTCGGAGGGCTGAACTCCGAAACCCTTCATTCTTCAAGCATTGATTTTCTGAGAAGGTTCATTGCTGCGATGGACGATCTCAGTATGTTCATTTCACGGACCTGTCCGAAGCTGAATTTCTTTGCCGTTGTGAACCCCGGACCGGCTGCGGCGATCCAGACTGTGCCTACAGGTTTTTCCGGTGTTCCGCCGTCGGGGCCTGCAATGCCCGATGTTGCAACCGCGTAGTCCGAACCGGCCGCTCTCATTACCCCTGCAGCCATCTGTTTTACGGTCTCTTCGCTGACAGCACCGTACTTCATCAGCGTTTCCGGTTTTACGCCCAGCAGTTCCTTCTTTACCTCGTTCGAATATGCAACAACGGAGCCCCTGAACCATGCGGAACAGCCCGCGATCGAGGTAATTCGTGATGCAATCAGGCCGCCTGTGCAGCTTTCCGCCGTGGCAAGGGCAGCGCCGCGTTCGAGCAGCATTCTGCCGACAACCTCTTCAAGCTTTTCGTCGTCATAGCCGTAGATGTATTTTGATACAATCTGTTTGAGCGTTTCTACCTGTTGCTCAATTACTTTTTCTATAGCGGACCGGTCCTCGCCGGTTGCTCCGAGCCGGAGTCTGATTATTCCGGGCGAAGGCAGGTATGCCACACTGATGCCCCGGGGAAGGGAATCTTCCCAGCCGGTTAGTTTTTCCGCAAGGGGGGCTTCCCCTATGCCTGTAAACATCACTGTCTTGTAAACTATGTCAGGCAGTTTGAAGCGCCCGATGATTTTTGTTCTCAATTCGTCATTGAAGATACCTTTCATCTCGTGGGGAACTCCAGGAAGACTTACGGCAGTATGATTGTCTTTTTCAAACCACAGTCCGGGTGCGGTCCCATGCTGATTACGGAGAACAACAGCTGCTTCCGGCACCAGTGCCTGCTTCCTGTTGTGCTCATTCATGTATGAACCGATACCGCTTATAAATGATTCCACGTCTGAAAGGACCTCTTCCGAGAATCTCATGCCGGAACCAAAGTAATCTGCAAGGATCTTCCTTGTTATATCGTCATTTGTCGGTCCGAGTCCGCCTGTAATAAGCAGCAGGTCGTTTTCAGGCATGTACCGGTCAAGCGCTGTACGGATTGCTTCTCCGTTGTCGGAAATCGACAAGGTGTTAACGACCCTGAAGCCTATTGCCGTCAGTTCAGCTGCAAGCCATGCCGAATTGGTATCTACAACCTGGCCGATCAGAAGTTCGTCGCCTATAGTGATAATTGTCGCATTCATATCGTCGGATTATACTGTAAAAGGGGGCTTGTGCGTAGCGGTTCCTGATTTACTCTGTGAATTTAAATTAAAACGGTTTATAATTCCGGTGAGGTACAGCGATGTATGATGATTCTACAGGTGTTAATGAAAAGAACCTGCGCAGTATTCAGAAAATTGCTAATATGGGATTCTGGACGATCGATCTTGCCGCAGGCGGGGTTTATGCAACGCCGGAAGCCAAAAAGATATATGGTATTCAAAAAGATAAAATTGAATATGATGATATAAAAAGTATTCCCCTGCCGGAATACCGTAAAATGATGGACGAGGCCCTCTCACTGCTGGTGAGCGGCGATGAGCCGTATGACATTGAGTTCAAAATCAGAAGAGCCGATGACGGTGAAATAAGGGATATCCATTCAATCGCGGAATACGATCCAGTCGAAAAACTTGTTTCCGGCGTTTTTCAGGATGTAACCGAGCAGAAGCAGATGGAACTGCGGCTTGTCGCGACTGAAGAGCGCTTTAAAAGTCTGTTCGACAATTCGACATCGGGAATCATGTACATGGCGAATGACGGATCGATTCTTGAGGTTAACAGAAGAATGCTTAATCTTCTCGGTTCACCTTCCGCAGATACAACCCGGCAGTTTAATGTTCTGGCTTTTCCGCTTCTTGTTGAGGTGGGTTTTTCGGCTGATTTCAGGCAGGTCCTGGAGCTCCGGAAGGACATCGCAAATTCGATTTTTTACAAAAGTGCCTGGGGGACAGAACACTATCTTGAGTATCACCTCGCTCCAATAATCAGGGACGGGATTATATCAGGTGTGATAGGAACCTTTGAAGAGGTGACCGCTCGGGTCCATGCTGAGGAGCGGATCAATTCTCTGCTTAAAGAGAAAGATATCATCCTTCGTGAGGTTCACCACCGGATAAAAAACAATATGGCCTCAATTGAGGGGCTGCTCAGAATCCAGGCAGACAGCAGTTCCGATGAGAGGGTAGGCATGGAGCTCAAGGATGCTGTTTCGAGGCTCGGCAGCATGCGCGTTCTCTATGAAAAACTCTACGAGTCCGAGGAGTTTCTGGAAACATCTTCCAAAGCTTATCTTTCAAAGCTGATTGATGATATTGCCGATGTCTTTCCGGAATGCGGCGAGGTCTGTATTGAAAAGAAAATCGATGATTTTTCGATTCCGACAAAGCTCAGTTTCTCACTCGGTATAATCATTAACGAACTGTTCACCAACGCTTTGAAATACGCGTTCACTGATGCTGCATCAGAAAGGTTAATACGAATCACGGCTGTAAAAACCGGGAGAACTGTCAATATCTGCGTCAGGGATAACGGTATCGGTTTTCCTGAAATTAACGAACATCAAAGAGAAGGCTTCGGTCTTCAGCTGATTAATATGCTGTCCGAGCAGATTGGCGGAAGCGTCGGTTTTCATAATGACGGCGGGGCAGTCTGCGAAATTATCTTCGACGTTTAGAGTTTTTATAATCTTACATCACCGCTGTCCGGTTGACAGCTCTATGAATCATGTAGATGAACGGCATTCCGAGGTTTGTTTCTATCAGGGAATTTATCACAAGAGGTTTGATCCCTTCGGGTCTGATGCCTGTCAGGAGTAGTACGGCTTCCCATGCTGCCTGAACTCCTATACCCGTAAGCAGCAGTAATAACAGGGGTGCTTTTTCGTGTTTTGAGCTGATATTTCGAATAATCAGTATCGTGTAGCCGACGGCAAGTATAAATGCCATTATTCCGTGATAGCTGCCTACATACCGCTGTATGTGTATATGGGCAAATCCTGATCCGAAATTTTGTGATAGAAGTCCTGCTGCAAGCCAGCCGATAACCGGGAGCATCGACCATTCCAGGGCGTGTCCGTCACGTTCAAGTATAAGCCAGATCCAGCTGAAATTCGTGAACCCGTAACTCATCGAAAGCCAGAACAGAAACGGAAGGACCGGGGCACCTTCAACACTTCTGGTCCCGGCAAGAAGGTAGAACCCTCCGTAATCAACCAGAAAATAAAGAAGTCCGGCAAGAAGACCGACAGCAGCAGCCTTTTTTCTGCCGCTGCAGATATATATGCCGCCAAGAACGCAAAGCCAGATTATATCAAGTATAATATAAAGGCTGTTCAGATCTCTCGCAACAATATAATCCATATTTAGCTCCCGTCGAGCATATTTCCCAATGCCCCGAGAATGCTGCCCTCACCCTGGCGTCTGCCTCCTCCGGCTGTATTTACCTGTTTTATTATTCTGTCTGCAAGCCTCGCGAACGGCATGCTCTGCAGCAGTACCGTACCTGTGCCGCTCAGGGTGGCAAGAAAAAGACCTTCGCCGCCGAAAACCATCGATTTCAGATTCCCTGCCTGTTCGATGTTGTAATCGAGTCCAGGCGAGAACGCGACTATGCAGCCAGTGTCAATTCTGAGTGTTTCGTTCCGCAGCTCCTTCCGAACAACGGTTCCCCCTGCATGTACGAATGCAAGGCCGTCGCCGCGCAGCCTCTGCAGAATAAATCCCTCGCCTCCGAAGAGCCCCGTTCCGAAACGCCGGTTAAAGGCTATACTGATCTCGGTTCCCAATGCTGCGCACAGGAATGCATCTTTCTGGCAGAGCACATCACGGCCGATCGTCGACAGGTCGATTGGAATTATTTTCCCCGGGTAAGGTGCAGAAAAAGCAACCTTCCGCCTGCCGTGGGGGGCGCTGTTGCGGAAATGGGTCATGAATATGGATTCCCCTGTCAGAGCCAGCTTTCCGGCACCGAGCAGCTTGCCCATTATGCTCGAGTCCGTCTCGGTCCCGTCGCCCATGCGCGTTTCGAAGGTTATACCGTCTTCCATGTAATTCATCGCACCGGCTTCGGCAACAACGACCTCACCCGGATCAAGTTCTATCTCGACTATCTGAATGTCGTCGCCGAGTATTTCATAATCCAATTCGTGGCTTCTCATGCTTCAATAATAGGTCGGGACTCAGTCGTTGTCAATCTTGGATGATGCTTGATGACGATTGATGCAGGGGCTTATTACCGGTATTATACAGCAGTATGAATACAACTCCGTTACACCCGCAAATACCGTCCCTTCTTGCCGACGGCATCTCTCTTCAGCTTTTCTCAGGCGGTAATGAACTGATTTTTGAGAGTTCAGGAAAATGGCTTTACCCGCTGTTCGAGGTCGAGGATTTTCTGCATGAACAGCATCTCGACGCATCAGGGCTATACCTGCATGATCGGATCGGCGGAAGCGCCGCCGCAAGCCTGATAGCCCGGATGGGGTTTGTAAGATGTTTTATTGACACAGTAAGTACACATGCCGAGGCAGTTTTCAGGCGTGAGGGGGTTGAGTTCGGGTTCGACAAACTCGTAGACAAGATTGAATGCAGAACCGAAGATCTGATCACAGAGGATATGGACCTGGAAAGTGTTCACCGGATGCTGAGCAGACGGGCCGGCAGGTATACCGGGGTCGGGCTTGAAATGAAAGCGCTGCGTGCCGGTTACGGCGGTGCAGAGATCCTGCGCGGGCTCGATCTGAGTATGGAAGCCGGCGAACAGCTCGTTATTACGGGTGATAACGGTACCGGCAAGACAACCCTCCTGAAAACACTGATAGGCACGGTTATGCCTTCCTCGGGAAGCATCGTTCTTGACGGGAAGCCGGTTGAAAAAGCAAAGACTATTCCTTCCGTCATCGGATATGTGAACCAGGGTGCCCGTACAGCGGATTTTGCGGTTACGGCACGTGAGGTTGTCGCTCTCGGACTGATCGGGCAGTCGCTTAAATCGTCAGACAGGGAATACCGCATCGAAATCGCTATGCGCAGAACGGGCTGTTTTCATCTTTCCGGCCGAAATATAAACAGCCTGTCAGGCGGTGAGCGTCAGAGAGTATCGCTTGCAAGGTGTATGGCTCAAAAGGCCGGGCTGATACTGATGGACGAACCGACTTCGTTTCTGGACAGCGACTCAAAAAAAGACCTGCTTCACGTGCTTAAGACAATCACAAGAAGAGCGATGCCTACAGTTCTTATAGTTTCTCACGATTACCAATGGATTGAACAGCTCGGATGGCCTGTCAGGGAGCTGCGGGACGGGACTCTGTGTTAGAACTGTTTACCTATCCTCCGGTGCTGCGGGGGTTTATCCTCCTGCTGATTTCCGGGTTTACGTTTCCGCTCGGCGGTGTGTTTATATTGAGGATGAACATCCTTCCAATCAGATACCTGCTTATGCACGGGGTCCTTTTAGGCGGGGCGCTGGGCCTTGCATTCGATCTGAGCCCGCAGCTGACAAGTTTTGCAGTCAATCTTCTGCTTATAATAATTCTGAACCGGAGTTCAGGGGCCCTCGGCACAGGGTACGGCCACCTGTCGATGTTTTTTATGGTTGCAGCAGTTGCCGGTGCGTCTATCATAACTTCGGTATTCCATGTTCCCGCAAAAGATACCTTAACCCTGCTTTGGGGCAGCCTTTATTCATCCACCCCGTTTTCGGTCGTTTCCGCTGCGGTCATAGGCGGGGGAATTGTTCTGTTTGCGGTGATCTTCTTCAATCGGCTCACTGCCGTATTCTATGACCGGGAGGTGGCATCATCTCTGGGAATAAACGTCAGTATGTTCGAGCTTGCGGTAATGCTTATAACCTCGCTGGTTGTTGCATCGGCAATGCAGCTGATGGGGGCCCTGCTTCTTGATGCCCAGATTATACTTCCTGTTGTTATAGCCGGGCTGATCGCCTCAGGCTTGAGGCAGACAATGCTTATTGCTTCGACAGCCGGGGGAGTTTTCTCGATTCTCGGCTTCATGATTTCGATCTTTTTTGATCTCCCGGCAAGCGCCGGGGTAGCCATTCCTGCCGTATTTGTATTCATCATCACTGTTATAGTCAAAAAGCGAAGACCTAATTCATAACTGCAAAAAAAGCGCTTCGTCGCATCAGTTGTTACGTTCAGATAAATAATTATTTTTTTTGCGTATTACCTCCCGATTTTTTATAATAGATACTGAAAGACTATATGCCAGGGAGGCAAATATTGTGAAAAATCTGAGTATTGGACTAAAAATGATATTGGTCGGGATTATAGTACTTATCCTGCCGATTGCAGCTATCGGATTTATCTCGATTCAGGAAGCCGGCGCAGGCCTTCGGACCCTTGAGGAAGAGCAGCTGCAGAAGAGGACTAAAGAAATTGCGCTCTCAATCTACAATGTTCTGGACACCGAAAAAAAGCTTGCAGTTGATTTTGCAGACAGGGAAGAGACTATTTACGCTTTAGCCAATTCAGGAGGTTTTACCGACAATGGAGAGCGTTACCGTGAATTAAACAGGATCCTTGTAAGGACCGGTAAAAATAAAGATCTTACCCGGGATTATCAAAGTATAAATATTATAGATACCGAAGGAGTCGTCCGGGCGTCAACAGCACCCGGAAAGGTCGGACTCAATCTTTCTGATCGGGAATATGTAATTGATGCTCTTAAGGGGAAGCTGAATATAGGTCCTCCGGCAACAAGCAAGGCCACCAATGAACTTTTTTTCCCTGTCGCCGCTCCGGTTGTTGCCGGGAACGGCAAGGTCGTCGGTGTAGCTGCACTTGTAGTGAATTTAGGTTTTCTCTGGGACATTATTAAAGAGTCTACAATCGCCAAAACCGGTTACACCTTCGTCACCGACCGGGACGGGCTGGTAATCTCGCATCCTGACACATCCATAATATTTGAAACAAACATGAGCGACCTTAACGGGATGGAGCTCATTACTGAGCGGTTCAAAAAGGGTGAAAACGGCTACGAAAACTATATCTACAACGGAGTTCCCAAGACAGCGGGTTTTGCACCTGTACCGGAAACCGGGTGGGGTGTTTTTCTTGCTGTTACGGACAAGGAATTCCTTGAACCGGTCAATAATGTAATCAGAGCGGTTGCAATTGTTGCCATCGCCGGTTTTATCATTGCATTCATTATCTTTCTGCTGTTCTCACGAAGTCTTACTGTGCCTATTCGCAAGGGAGTCAGGTTTGCCCAGGAGATCAGCGAAGGCAAACTCTATACAAAAATTGATATAAACCAGAGAGATGAAATAGGTGTGCTTGCCGACGCGCTTAGAGACATGAAGGATAAGCTCCGTGAGGTTGTGCTGAATGTTTACAATACCTCTATTGAAGTTACAGACGGCAGCCGGCAGCTTGCCCAGAGTGCGGAACAGCTTTCGCAGGGTGCAACCGAGCAGGCGGCGAATGCAGAGGAGGTTTCCGCATCCGTCGAGCAGATGGGTGCGAATATCCAGCAGAATACCGACAATTCGGCCCAGACCGAGAAGATTTCGCTTCAGGCTGCCATCGATGCCGAGGAAGGCGGTGCTGCGGTAATGGAGGCTGTCGGGGCAATGAATGAAATTGCCGAAAAGATTAATATCGTCGGAGAGATAGCGCGGCAGACAAATCTTCTGTCGCTGAATGCTGCGATTGAGGCTGCACGTGCCGGAGAACACGGAAAGGGTTTTGCCGTAGTT
>QKCC01000059.1 GCA_003245835.1 Spirochaetales bacterium
GCTAACGCAGCGAGCACTGCAACGATAAGAAGTGCAGGAAGAAAATTTGCAGTTTTAATATCTTTCAGTTTAAGCAGGTTAAGACCTATCATCACAATCATTATTCCGCCGAGTCCCGAAACCTCTGAAATTACCAGGGCCGGAATAAAATCCCCGACCAGCATGGCAAGAATCGTCAGGCCACCCTGAATTACAAGAATCGATATAATTGAAAAGGCTACCCCGATTCCCATACCGGCAGAAAAAATAACAGCGGAAATACCGTCCATCACTGATTTTGTAAGAATGAGCTCGTAGTCCTTTGAAACACCGGCCTTGATAGAACCCACAATTGTCATTGCTCCAACACAGAAAAGCACTGAAGCGTTAAGAAATCCGTGAGCAAAGCTGTTATCGCCCTCTTTCTTCTTTCTGCTGACCAGCCGCTCAAGAAAACCGCCGAATTTCATAATGGCTGCATCAATATCAAGCAGGTAACCTGCAAGCCCGCCGATTGTAAGCGAAATCACGACATAAAGCGTCTTTGTAAATTCAAAACACATCCGGATGCCGATGACAAGAGAAATCATACCTATGCAGATAAACAGCACTTCTTTTAGTTTTTCGTTAATTCGTGCAGTAAGCTTCACGCCTATAAGCGACCCAACGAAAACTGTGATACAGTTAACAATTGTTGCAATCATGGTCGAATTATATAAATTTTATGGTATAATGTTAATATCGATATTGAGTAAGCATTAATTAAATAATATAGCTGTTTACGTCGATTATTAAAATGACTATTTATAAATAATACGGAGGAATTCCATGAGTACCGCCCAGACAGCTGATGAACTTGAAACGATGGACCATCTGTCAGATTTTTCAGCCGAAAAAATTTATTGCGCAAACTGTGTCCACTGCAAATTGATCAGATCTACAACAGGCAACGGCAACCAGTACTGCCTGAGAGTTAGATGTGATGCGGGCATGTGGAAAAAGAAGCTCGGCGAAGAAAAAATATACAAGTATTTTACCGTAGCCAGAAGAAGTCTGGACAGCTGTTCTTATTATGAACCAATGGGTGATCCGAAGGAATTCATCAAAGAACTCAAAAAAACCCTTCCCATCAAGGATGAGGTTTACACAGGCTTTAATTAATCTTAGAATACCTGCATGAAAAGAATTCTCGTTGTTTTTTTTGTGATTCCTGTTCTGTTTGTGTTTACCGCGTGTCAGACAACCGATATAGAGATAGACGAAAACCTTACACCGGGGGAATACTTCCAGAAGGCACAGGCCGCATCCTCCGAAAATAAGGATTATCAGCTCGCCCTCAAATACTACAATACTTTTATTGAAAGGTACCCTGATAACGTATCGCTCGGGATTGAAGCAGAGTATGAAATAGCACTGCTTTATTACAAGATGAGCGAAGAAGCAACCGCACTCCAGCTTTTCAAAGGCATCCTTGATAGATACCAGCAGCCTGAAGCCGCGATGCTTCCGGCCTGGCCCGAGGTTCTGTCCAAAAAGCTGATTGATATAATCGAAAGCAAACCGAAGCAGGAGACTGCCGAATCCGGCGCTACTGCGGAAGAATAATAGTAGTTATTTCAATCCCTGCTGCCTGGGCATCTTCGTAGACCATTTCCTTTGTAACCTTTCCGCGGGGCCGCTCATGCGGAGGCGCGTCCCCGATCAGGATCAGTTTCCGATCTTCGGCTGTCCATTCGAAGGCATGAACCCCTTCATATAGGGCTTCGTATACCGCTTCGGGTATATCACGCCCGCCGAAAACCGTTGTACGGTTGATCACGCCCTGAATACCATCCAGATCTTCCTGAAAGGGCCTTACCCTGGTCAGGTAATCCTCGTGATAATCCCTGTAAAGGACCATACCGAAGCGAAAATGGCTGTAACCCTCTGTCTGTTCACGAAGCAGGGGAACAAGCTCCTTTTTAAGCCAGGGGATGTCGTTTTCCATGCTTGCCGTAGTATCAAGCGCAAGAACCAGGTCCAGATTCCTGCTGCTAACTTCATCAAGAACGTCGTTCAGCGCGTTCAGCAGATCATCCTCACCCTTGCAGTAGATTGCCCGGCCCCTGCCCTCTTCAGCTATTTCTTCGTAGCTTTTTACAGTATCTTCCATATAGTTGCCTTCAGGAGGGCCTTCCATCGGCTTCTGAACAACCCTTAAAATAAACGGGTTATCCTTGAAACCGCTGGTATAATCTGCATATTCCGCCCCGAAAGCCCTTACACTCAGGTATGTTCCGTCAACAACAAGGATTTCACCCTGCCGAGACCAGTCATAACCATATTTTACTATGTAGGGAATAAAGATCCTGAACGCACTTCCGAAGGGTTCGTAGGGTTCCGGGGTTGAATCGATAAGTGAATGAAGGTCCTGATCAAGAAACTCACCGTTCAGCATCCTTTTTTCGTCACCGTTATAGCGGTTATATTCGGAAGCACGAAGCGCGTACGAAGCGGCTTTCTTTTCGGGGTCTTCGGTTGATTCAGTCAGCAGGACGGAGGCAATACCCGGTTTCTTTCTGATCCATAGGTTGTACCCGCCCTCTATACTCTGCTCTATTTTGATGTCTTCCGGTCCGACCGACAAATCCTGAGAATAACCGAAAGTACCCGCGGCCAGAAGAACAGCTGTGATAAGGAAAATAATCCTCTTCATATTAAACTTATCGGAGGATTTTCAGCTCATATTATGAATAATTACCGCAGACTCCTAATCATCGCAGCCGATACGGTTAAGTTCATACGGAGTCTCCTGGTAAACGGCATAATTAAGCCAGTTTACAAAAAGAAGGTTTGCGTGGCTTCTCCATTTAACCATGGGTTCATTAAGAGGATCATCGCCCTGAAAATAGTTCTCGGGAATTTGCGGGTTAAGCCCTCGCGCGACATCACGCTCATACTCATACCTCAGAGTTCCCGGATCATATTCACTGTGACCGGTTATAAAAACACGTCTGAGATCTTCACTTGCGGTCAGGTATACTCCGGCCCGGTTTGATTCAGCAAGAATACTAAGCTCGGACCTTCTGAGAACCTCTTCCCTGTTTACAGTTGTATGCCGGGAATGGGGTACGAAAAACCGGTCATCGAAGCCTCGTGTAAGCTTGCTGTTCTTTTCAAGAACCCTGTGTTCATATACTCCGGAGAGTTTGGAATCCATTTTAATTTTCGGTATTCCGTAATAATGATATAGAGCAGCCTGTGCCCCCCAGCATATTGTCAGAAGTGAAAAAACATGCCTGTCGGCCCAATCAAAAACGCCTTCAAGCTCCTTCCAGTAATCCACTTCTTCAAAATCCATGAGTTCAACCGGGGCCCCGGTGATTATAAAACCGTCGTAACAGCGGTTCAAAGCCTCAGATACCGGACGGTAGAACTCAAGAAGATGCTCTTCGGCCGTGTTTTTCGAGGAATAACTCTCAGTCTTCAGCAGGTCAATTTCTATCTGCAGCGGAGAATTCCCGAGCAGGCGAAGCAGCTGGGTTTCAGTCTCAACCTTTGTAGGCATAAGGTTCAGAATCCCGATGCTCAGCGGCCTGATGTCCTGCGCATGGGCACGCTCTTCGTTCATCACAAATATATTTTCACGCTGCAGGATCCCTGTCGCCGGCAGGTTCTCCGGTATCGTTATAGGCATATTACCCCCTGAAGCCTAGACAGCCGCTGCTTTCAGGGCCCTGTCGAGGTCGCCGAGAATATCATCGATTGATTCAATACCGATCGATAACCGAATCAGATCTTCGCCGACACCGGCAGCTTTCAGTGCTTCCGTATTAAGCTGCGAGTGCGTAGTTGAAGCAGGATGAATAGCAAGTGATTTCGCGTCCCCTACATTCGCAAGATGGCTGAAAATTTCCAGCGAGTTTATAAACCGGCTTCCGGCCTCTCTGCCGCCCTTTATTCCGAATACGACCATTCCGCCGAAACCCTTGAATTTTCCGCCCGGCGATCCAAGGTAGCGTTCGGCGAGTCTGTAAGAGGCGTCGCTGTCAAGTCCGGGGTAGCGGACCCATGAAACAGAAGGATGCGCCAGCAGATACTTCGCCGCCTTCAGCGCGTTTTCACTGTGGCGTTCCATTCTAAGCGCGAGCGTCTCAAGCCCCTGCAGAAACATCCAGGCATTGTCCGGTGCTATGCATCCGCCCAGATTCCTGAGAGGAACAAGCCGCAGCCGCATCGCGTATCCGACCGGGTTCAGGTCTCCCAGATCAAGCGCATAGCGCAGCCCGTGATAGCTCGGATCAGGTTCGGTCATCAGCGGAAACCGCCCGTCGGTCCAGTCGAATTTACCGGAATCGACCACTATGCCGCCTATACCGGTACCATGTCCGCCGATCCATTTCGTAAGAGAATGGACTACAATATCGGCCCCGTGCTCGATTGGCCGACAGAGGTAAGGCGTCGCGAATGTATTATCGACTACAAGCGGAATTCCGGCGGCGTGTGCTGCGTCCGAAAGCATTTTGAAATCGGTTACATCAAGCGCAGGATTTCCTATCGTCTCGGTGAACACCAGCTTTGTTTTATCAGTAACGGCATTTTCTATGCTCGATTTGTCGTTAAGATCAAAAAACCTGGTCTTTATACCGTAGGAAGGCAGAATATCATTGAACATTGTGTATGTTCCGCCGTACAGGTTAGTTGAAGCGGCAATTTCGTCACCCTGACTGCATATATTTATCACTGCATAGAAGATTGCATTGGTACCGGAGGCAACAGCCACGGCAGCCATACCGCCTTCAAGAGCCGCTACACGTTCTTCCAGAATATTCTGGGTCGGGTTACCTAGCCGGGTATAGATGTTTCCGAGTTCCTCAAGGTTAAAAAGTTTTGCCGCATGTTCGGTATCACGGAACAGATAGGCGGCCGTTCTGTGAACGGGAACCGCTCTTGCTCCTGTTTCCCTGTCTCCGCTGAAACCACCGTGAATAGCTGTTGTTTCAAATCTTCTTTCACTCATATCTGCCTCCTGAATTATACATTACTAATTTTATAATATTTAGACAAGCTGAAAATTCGCAGCCCTCGTTTATTGTTCGCTCAGGGCAAGCTTTACCGCCATGGGGACAAGGAGGACCGCAAACGTTTTCTGTACCCTCCGTGTCAGAATGTCGGATCCCCCGAAGCGTGTTTTTATAAAATTTGCAAGCAGTCCGTAAACGGCAAACACCGCAAAAGTCATAAGCATAAAAATCAGGCTCAGAACTGCCATCTGAAGCTCCGGCAGCGGGGCAGAAACTTCCGACCGGATGAAGACCGGCAGGAATGCAAAAAAGAATAAAGTAAGCTTAGGGTTCAGGAGATTAATAAGAATCCCCCTGTATATGATTCTGAAAAGTCCCCCGCTGTTACGCTGTTCACCGTCGAACTGCATTCCTCCGCTGCTTCGCCACATACTCCAGGCAAGGTACAGCAGGTACAGACAGCCGGCGAATTTGAGTATCTGAAAAAACTTCGCTGACATATGCATTATCGCGGATAGACCGAGAATACCTGCAGTAAGATGGGGAACAATTCCTAAAGTGCAGCCGAGCGCAGCAGCAATTGAAGAACGCCTGTTTCCGCAAAGACCGTTTGATACGGTATAAATGACTCCGGTTCCGGGTACCAATATGATAATAATTGAAGTTATTAAAAATTCGACTGATATCACTTTAACTTATCCTCTTTATGTTATAATAACCCCATGAACACCATCGAAACAATAGCCGCAAGACGGTCCATAAGAAAATTCACAGACAAACCAGTCACTGAAGAACAGTTGAAGATACTTATAAAGGCCGGGATGAATGCGCCTTCAGCCAGAAACACTCAACCATGGCATTTTATGATCATCCGTGACGAATCCACAATCGAAAAAATTACAGAAATCTGTCCTAACGGTTCAATGCTTAAGGGTGCGGATTCCGCGATACTTGTGCTGGGAGATTTGGAAATAACTGATGACTATTTTGTAATCGACTGTGCGGCTTCTGTTCAGAATATGCTGCTTGCTGCTCATGACGAAGGACTTGGAGCATGCTGGATTGGAGTCTATCCCCGACAACCCAGGGTTGACGGGCTCAAGGAACTTTTTGATCTTCCTGAACATATTATACCGCACTCTCTCATTGCCGTTGGTTTTCCTGACGAAGCAAAGGCACCTAACGACAGGTATCTCGAAGACCGTATACACCGGGAAAAATGGTAAAGGAGTTCTGACATGAAGATAATAATTGGAAACGACCACGGTGCGGTCGAGCTTAAGCAAAGAATTATAAAACACCTTGAATCCAAAGGTTACGAATGCGATAACATCGGCGTTGATTCGGAAGAATCCGTTGATTATCCCGATATCGCCGAAAAGGCGTGCAGAAAATTTCTTGCAGGCGGCTATGATTACGGTATTGTCTGCTGCGGAACGGGGATAGGGATTTCAATATCGGCCAATAAAATAGACGGAATAAGGTGCGCCCTGCCCCAGGACGTTTTTGCATCACGGGCCACACGGGAACATAACAACCCGAATTTCATCGCCTTCGGAGGCCGGATAGAATACAAGGATCCCGTTGAAAAAATGCTCGACGCCTTTTTCGACAGCAAATTTCAGGGGGGCCGTCACCAGATCAGGGTAGACAAAATCATGTCTCTCGAATCCGGAAACTGACTCCCGAAACCTGCAGTTTTAGGATGTTAAACGCTCTCAGCCCAGCTGTTGAGGGCGTTCATAAGCGATTCGAATCGAGCGGCCCTGGTCCTGTAATGTTCGGCAAGTTCAGCCGACGGGTTGGTTGGAATGTCCTTCTTTATCCACCCGCCCGCTGCCGAGGCAAGATCAGTGAACATGCCGCACGCTTTTCCCGCAATGAGGGCTGAGCCCAGCGGTGCGCCCTCCTGTCTGTCTACCGGGATTACCGGAATCTGAAGAGCATCCGCCTTTATACGGTTCCAGACCGCACTTTTCCCTCCGCCGCCGGTTATCCGGATTTCAACAGGGCTGAATCCAACGTACATATCTACCAGTGTCTGCTGGTAGATTCGATACTCGAGAGCAACACCTTCACAAACAGCCCTGAACAAATGCCCCGCGTTGTGGCTCCAGGTCAATCCGGCCCATGCGCCCCTCAGATCGGGCTGAGCAGGAGATACCCTTCCGGCCAGGTGCGGTATGAAGAACGGATCATCATGCCGCGGGCTGACTCCGGCGGCAAGTTCATTAAGACCGGCAAAATCAAGAGCAGCGTCACCGGAACCGGACTTATGCAGCATGGTGCCGATATCCTTCCTGAACCATTCGAGGTTCATACCTCCGCCGTTGATATATGCATACGGATGCCATAAGCCGGGCACAGCCGACTGCCCGCAGCCGAGAATGAGTTTTTTATCGGCCCGGAATTCAGCCGTGGTTGAAGCATATACACTGGCGGTTCCTGCGACATCGACACAGACGCCTTCAGAAGCAGCACCGCATGAAAGGAAGCTTGCTGCAGTATCTCCGCAGCCTGCCGCTACCGGGGTTCCCGCGAGAAGACCCGTCCGCGCGGCCATCTCAGGTATAATTTTCCCCATTATTTCATCAGGACGGACAATATTCGGAAGTTTTTCCAAATCAATACCGAAGCGTGTACAAAGGTCACGATCCCATTTTGAATTCCTGTTATCGGCAAAACCCGAAAAATGAAGATAGGTAACATCAATAAAGGCTTCGTCCGCCTTAAGCCCGCACAGACGCATTACCGCGTAACCGCCGGGCTGAACAAACGCTCTTATGTCTTTATAGATCTCCGGGCGCTCATTTTTCCACCATATTTTCTTCGGACCGTGGTTAAAACTCGGAGCGCAGCCGGTCTTATTCAGAATGTCTTCCGCGGCATCTGCTTTAAGCTTCTTGATATAGGGGGCGCATCTTGTATCAAGCCAGGAATCATAGGGGGTAATATTTCTTCCATCCTTACCGACACCGATGACGCCGGCCATCTGCCCGTCAATTGCGATACATGCAATATCTGAAGGTGCTGTACCGCTCGACTTCAGTAATTCCTTTATTGTTATACAGACGGCATCAAGCTGTTCCTCAGGATCCTCTTCGACAACACCCGGTTCCGGCTGAAAAAGATTGGATTTTTTAAATGCTTCCGCGAGGCATTTGCCTTCCTCGCTGAAAAGAGCTGCCTTTGTTCCTTGTGTTCCGATATCGATACCTATCAGCTTTGACGCCATTTATTTCTCCTGAATACAGTCTGTATTATTATTGTTAACGCGTTTCAGTATACAACTGTTTACTGTTGCTTATCAAGCATTTACTTTCATATGTTATTATATTCTGTCGTTTTGATTTCTATTATAAATATATTTTATTATTATTATTGCTTCCGCATATTCCATTCACTATCATTTATTGAAGATAACAATCCGGAGGATTTAATTGAAAGTTTTATCATCAGTACGCGCCAAACAAATTATTGCTGTAGCGGCATTAATAATGGCGGTAACTATAGCAATGGCAATCGCTGCATTCAGCGTTGCTAGAGGAATATTAAAAGAAGAAGTAAACAAGACCCTGCAGGTTGAATCACAGATGCTTGCAAACTCGTTCGAAGCATGGATAGATCTTCAACTAGGCCAGCTGTCCGGGATTGCAGCAAATGTTGATTTTGAATACGGGCCGGAACTTGATAAAAAGCTTGCGGCAGAGTCCGAACGGCTCAGCTTTAACTCAATGTCGCCGGCAGATCTGAACGGGATACTGCATCTCGCAGGAGGAAGAAATGCAGATCTTTCCAAACGCGAATACCTGCAGAAGCTTTTCAAAACAAAAGAACCAGTCGTGTCGGATCCGGTAGCCAGCGCCGTCGCCGGTGAAGAGGGTCTTCTTACCGTACTTTTCGCAGTACCTATAATCAGGGACGGAGAGCTCACCGGGGCACTGATTGCCCAGAGGAAAGCCGAATTCCTGAGTCAAAACCTGAAAACAGTCGACTACGGTGAAGGTTCATCAAACTATGTGCTGTCTTCAACCGGCCTTCCTATTGCCCATACTGATATTCAGCAGGTTATAAACAATAAAACCGCCTTTGAACTTGCCAAAGAAAACCCGGCCCTGCAGCCTCTGGCCGATGTAGCGCAAAGAATGATCAACGGCGAAGCCGGCATCGGACTTTATGATTTCAACAACTCAGCAAAGGTTGCAGGTTTCTACCCGATAAAGAAATACGGCTGGAGCGTCTGTATTACGGCACCGGCAGACACCCTGCTGGCACCCCTTAAAAAACTGCAGAATGTTTTCAATATTGTCGGGTTCGGCGCCGTAGCTCTGGGTCTGGTGATCGCCTTCATAATAGGGTCGGCTTTTGCGCGTCCGATTCGGCTCACTGCCGACGCAATCCGCGATATAGCAAGCGGAGAAGGTGATCTTACAAAAAAAATAGAGATAAAAAGAAACGACGAAAT
>QKCC01000144.1 GCA_003245835.1 Spirochaetales bacterium
GAGCGTATAAGGCTTCGCGAGTCAGGCTTTACACTCGCATCACTCGGCAGCAGAGTTCTGAGGACAGAAACTGCATCAATTGCCGGCCTCTCAGTATGTCTTTCAGGGATGGGTTTAATCTGAAAGCAGGCCGGACTTCCAGTGCCAGACAGGTTTCGAGTATTGTTCAGGAAAGGGGTTAACACGGCTGAAATCAGGAATCCACTCCGTCGAGGCGGCTTCTGGTTCCTGCAGAAACCCTTCCTCAATTCCGAACTCATCAAGCCACTCGAGCAGCTGATCATATTCGTCTTCGGGCATTATGTAGCCGGTTGCAGCAAAGGCTTCGCCTGCTTTATTTACCGGTGTATACTGAACCATCAGTGAGAGAAGTGCTGAATCCATCAGATTCTCCGCGTACCATGCCAGCACCTCCCTGCTTGAATCCAGTTCGCCGGGCATCACCAGGTGCCGCACAATCATTCCGCGCTTCATTACATCATCCTCAATCAGGCTGCCTCCGCTCTTCCTGAGCTGATCAGCCATTGCAAGAACTGAAGACTTTGCAGCTTCAGGGTAATCGCTTCTGCCGAACAGCCTGACGGAACATTCCGCATCCAGCGTCTTTATATCAGGAAGCCAGATGTCTACAGAATCTCCTAAAAGCCTTACTGTTTTCGCCGTCTCATAACCGCCGCTGTTCCACATCACCGGAATAACCAGACCGGACAACCGCGCCGATTTCACAGATTCAATAACCGAGGGGGCAAACTGCGTTGCGGTTACCAGATTGATATTCGCCGCGCCCCCTTTCTGAAGTGCCAGCATGACCTCAGCAAGTTCTTCTTCCGGCAGTTCGCGCCCCATCCTGTTACAGCTGATCTGTACATTCTGGCAGAAAGAACAGCCCAGGGTGCAGCCGGAAAAGAATACCGCGCCTGAACCGTATTCTCCCAATAGACAGGGTTCCTCACCCTTATGCAGGACAGCCGAGGCGGCAACTATTCCCGCCGACATCCCGCACACGCCTCGCTGACCATTAATCCTGTCGACCCCGCATTTTTGGGGACAAAGCCTGCAATTCGAATATAAACCGGTTATTCTGTGCATATAATACTTATATCCTGATGCGGCTGATTTGTCATCAAACAGCTGTTTCAATCCTTTACCTGAAAGCGGCTGCGGAATCATTGGAACCCTGCCTAATCAATATGCTTGCAAAAACAGCGATTATGGTGTAATTTCATTTCGGTACCGGGAGAGTATTTCCCGTATGTGCCGGCGTGGTGAAATTGGTAGACACAGCAGACTCAAAATCTGCCGGGGGCGACCCTGTATCGGTTCAAGTCCGATCGCCGGTAGTATGTTCGAGGAACGAACCATCCTGTCCTCGGGCTGCTTCATTTCATTCCTTCGGGACATATTTAACATTAGCCCAATTTTTTATATAATATTCCCATGTTTGAAACAGATTTGCATGCCCACAGTTCATTCAGCAGCTGCGGACTTCACTCAATAGTTGAAGTTTTAACCCGGGCCAAACAGAAGGGACTGCAGGGTCAGGCAATCACGGACCACGGCCCTTTCCTTGGCCGAAAAACAAGCAGTACGTTCTTTGAGCGGCTCGAAAATCCTGTCGAGGGAATCAGGCTGTTCAGGGGTATGGAATGCAATATTACAGATGATTCCGGTAATATCGATATAGTCGAAAAGTTTATGCCCTGGTACGATGTTGTTCTTCTTGGCTTCCATAATTACGAAGTCAGGGACGGACTGCCGGATTTTTATTCGGAACTCACTGTCAAAGCAATCGAAAAAAACCCCTGTGTCGATATAATCGTTCACCCGAATGCGCCGCATTACACTATGAACTTTAAAACACTCGCTGATGCAGCCGCCAGGACCGGCACAGCTGTAGAACTGAATAATGCAAAAACCCGGCTGGGAAGATCTTCCGAACAGCAGACTGAAGAACTCGTTAAGGCCTGTATGGATTCAGGATGCATGGTAGCCGTCAATACTGACGCACATGCCTTGAACGAGGTAGGCAATACCGATGTAATGGAGGAAATTCTTGACCGAATGAATTTCCCCCTGAGTAAAATTGTGAACTGTACACTGGAATCAACGCTTAAATGGATTCAGCAGCGGAAAAAGATCCGGGCTGATAACTATTAGTTTTCAAGGATTATGATTTCAACCCTTCGGTTTTTACGCATGCCTTCTTCGGTGGAATTGTCGGCTACGGGCTGATCCGCCCCGACTCCGCGCATAATAATCTGCTCAGGCAGCCGGACCTTTCGCGCAAGCAGATAATCAGCAACTGTTTTGGCCCTGCGTTCGGACAGCTGCTGCCTTCCTTCCACAGTACCAGCCAGAGCGGTATGACCCTCAACAAGAATATCCCTTTCAGGATACTCCTTGAGTATTTCAGCAATCTGATCAAGCTTGCCGAGCTCAGAACCCAACAGGCGGGATGAATCGGCCGCGAACTGAATGTTGCTCAATGTAATCTTGACACCCTCATCGCTGACGGACACATCGGTATCCTGCATACCGCCCTCTTCGATTCGCTGTTTAATATCTTCGGCAACAGCCTGCTTATCCATCTTCGGACTTTCAATAATATAGGCATCGGAAATTCCGCGGTATTCGACTGTATCACCGGTAGAAAGCTCAAAAACGAATTCGAAGCTCTCCTCATATGCTTGCGGCCTGCCCGCAACGCCGTCCCAGTAAACCAGCTGATCGGAGCTCCCTGATACCCTCACAGGGTATAAATCAGCTTCATACGGAATTTCATCAGGCCTGTAAAAAATATTGTATTTAACTGAAATTAGGTCGAACTGGTACCCGTCAAGCTCGCCCTTACCAAGGTAGGTATAATTAACATAAATTGGAATGTGATATGCATCTGCAATACCGAAATTCTGCCTGAAATCATGCACTTCCTCCGCCTTTTCAGACCAGGTGTCGCCGGGCTGCAGATCCCTGTCCGGAAAAACGGGAACATCCCTGACTACAGGCATGTAATACTTCGAAGGAATATCGTACCGCCCGAATTTATCACGCCTGAAAACTGATTCATAATCGGTTCCCCATGCATAAACGCCGGAGGAGCCTGAAGTTCTCTCGGAAGTCTGAAAGCCTGCCTCAATCAGCCCTGCCCCCTTATCCACCCCGCTTACGTGAACAGTAATCTTGTTAAGAATATCCGCCCTGTGTGAAAACTCTCCGTTCACATAAACATATTCATCAACCCGCGAAAGAATACGATATCTGTCATCTGTTTTATAACTGAACTTGAAAGTTTCAGGATATAGAGTTAAAATAAAAAAAAGGGCAAAAGAGATTACCAGAACAACTCTTTTTCTCATAAACAATTCCTTACAAAGGTAAAAATATCAGTATTGTAGCCAGCATGTATCAAAAGATTACCCCAAATCATATCGAAGATCAAATACACAGCTTAATGAAAGATGCAGGCTTCAACAAACCTACCCCGCTGCAGAAAAAGGTTTTTCCTGTTTTTTTCCAGAAAAAAGACATTATCGCCGGCGTGAATGGGGCGAAAGGCAAACGTTCATCCTATGTTGTGCCTGTTTTGGTCAGCCTGAAAACCCACCAGGAGACAGCCCGGGTATTGATTATCGTTTCGGAACCGGAGAACGTACGCAAGGCCGGAAGGGAATTCTCCCGTTACATTTCAAAAATAGAATCAGATTTACGCGTAGCCGAACTTGTATCAGATTCAATGATCAAGCAGGAGCTGAGGAGTTTATCCGACTCACCTGATATTATTATCGGAACGCATTCAAGGATTATTGACCATATCCGTCGTGAGAATATTGATTTGTCCCGGATTGAGACGGCTGTGGTTGATACTCCGGCAGACCTGGAAGAAGAAGGTTTCGACCAGGATCTTATTTTCATTTTTTCAAAGATGCCCGAAAAGCATCAAAAATTATTTTATACTGACAATCCAGATTCAGTCAGTCTTATTGAATCCATGGCAAAAAAACCTGTAATCATTTCCATGGACGAAGAACATTCACAGGAGAATGCAGAGATGAAAAGATCCGAAGCATCAGTCAACCCGGAAGAGGTTGAAATCAGAATCCAGAATTTTATAAAAACAATCATTGAGGATGAAGATCCCAATGTTCTGGATGAATACAGAAAACTTTTCAAAAAACACACCCCTTTCTCTAAAAGGGGTTATCTGAGCGCCTACCTTTTAAAAGCTGCCTGCGGAGGCAGCGGAGTTCCGTACAAAAAGTCTGTACCCGCTTCAAGGGCCGCAGACCCGGACAAAACAACGCTATTTATCAGCGTCGGCAAAAACCGCCGTGTTTTCCCAAAAGACCTTGCAAGACTTGTTCAGTCCAGACTTGATTTGGAGCAGTCGGATGTCGGAGCCATAAAAGTTCTCGACAGCTATTCTTTCATGGATATATCCAAAGAGCATGCGGAACGAGCAATCGAGATGCTTAACGGTGAGGATTTCAAGGGAAGAAAACTGACAGTGAACCATGCAAAAAAAAGAAACGGCAGCGGCCTGAAATAATCAGATAAACCAGAGCAGAATAAAATAAATAAGCAGACCGTTTATGATGAATCCGCTGCTGATTGATGCTGCGGCGAGGAATTCCATTTTCCTCGCCCGGCTCACACATTGCCGTGCAAGTTCCTCAGGATCGCCGGGGATGATCAGTTTCTCAAAAAAATGTTCGGGCGGGCCGGAGTCTCTGCACCCCTGTTCAGCGTAAACACGGCACGGCAGGTTCATTAATACGCTGTTATCGATAAGGCTGCAATTGCGAATACCTGCATCCTTATAAGCATCCATAGCCGCCGCGCAGCTTTTAAATTCTTCATAATTATGATTTCGAAGCACCAGTCTTAGAAGATCCCGTTCCCCTCTCAGGGACCTTCCGCTGCGCCAGAGCTTTCTAAAGATAAAATACAGAAAGAGTCCTGGAGGCACAAATGGGAATGACGGAATAAAACTGAGTACTGCAGTAAAAACCGCGGTATTATCAACTCTCGGCTGACGGAATGCTATAAATGCAAGAACAAACAGAAAAAAAGAGCCGGTTATCAGCGAAAGCGGCGTCAAACTGTTCCAGTATTCATTCAGCTGCCTTCCCGCCCAGATAGATCGCCGGAGGATGGTTTCCTTTTTCCCGTCGTATATAATTACAAGCAGCGGTTCGCTTTCTGTGTTTCTGAAAACCGGTGTGCCGTTTTCGACTTCTACGTGCCCCGACAGAAGTACCCCGGAGCCCTGCGTCAAAGAATAGACCCTTTCCCAGCTCAGTCTCTTGGGCATGTCCTGGGCAATGAATTCCTTATTCTCTTCAAGTCTGCCCTCCTGCTCCATTGACCGGCTTGTCGGAAGCAGATAGAGCCGGACGCCGTGAACCTCGGCCTTTACGCTTACCCTGCCGTTACTCAGCCAGATCGTACTGTTGTCCTGTATAGCCTGAAGCTCTCCCGTAAAACTGAAAGATCCTGCCGGACCGTTTCTGCCCCTGTCGGGATTTGCATAACTGACTTCATTACGAAGACTTGCCTCAATAATCCTTTTACGGAATAATCTCCATTTATGACGGACTGTAAATGCGCCGGAAAGCGGAAGCAGAAGATAAAAAATAATTGCTACTGCAAGCGCAGTGAGAACTGAAGACATCTTTCTCAGACAAAAATATCGAGCGATAATCCCCGTGCGTCTATACCGGCCCTGTAGGGATTTTTTTTATGGAGTTCGGAATACAGCTGCTGCCTGTATTCATCCATCATTTTTATTATATCATTTTCGGAAGAGTTCTCTAAATTCGCGTTGCCGACAGCTTCTCCTTTAAGGAGTTTAAGCCTGTCGATCAGGTTATCAAGGCTGCGGAGCTGCGAGAGTGAAAAAGCAGGCTGATTGGACTGACCTGTAATTCCTGTTATATGCTTGAGATTTGCGTAAAGGCTGCTGCCTGAGACAGGCAGGGCGATTCGACCGGTACCGACCTGTGCCCGAACTATCTGGGAAACCGCCAATGACTGTCTTGCTAAACCTTGAATTTCCATATCCTGTTAAATTTATCGGTCTAACAGGAAAAGAGTTTATACTTTGTTGCCGAAAAGGCCTTTTATTTTTGCGAAATCCCCTGATAATCCCGGATCAGGATCATCAGGGATTTCATTGAGAAAATTTCGAAACTCAGTGAGTTTTGAAATTTCTGCATAAAATGTAAATGGAGATTTTTTGCAGCCATTACTCTACTTATAGTTAACTTATGCTGCAATAAATACTCCAGAACCTATTTCAAAAGTAACCTGCTTTTGAAATAGGCTCCATTATCTGTTCTGTCTTTCGTCGGTGGATTTACATTCAATACACATCAAAGCATAAGGGATTGCCTTAAGCCTTTCTGAAGGAATCTTTTTATTGCACCGCATACACAACCCATAGCGTTCATTTTCAATCCTTGATAAGGCTGAATCAATTAAACGCAGACGCTTGACATCATTTGCACTGAGGGTTTCAAGTGTATTTCTGTCTATATCGTCTGAAGCAATATCTGCTAAATCTTTGGGTTGTTTCGCTTTTACAATTGCATTGAAATCATCACTCTCAGACATAAGAGACTGCATAATCTCTTCCTTCTGCTTCATGAGATCAGTTTTCATCTCTTCAACAAACACCTTGTCCATACTACCCTCGTTTTACAACTATTTACGCGGAAATATCTATGAAAAGAGCAAAAAAGTCAACAGGTTGACAAAGGATTCTTATTGACTTAGTATGCATCTAAATCATATTGGAGGAATTGTGGCTAAAGAAGAGGCTATTGAAGTCGAAGGAATTGTAAAAGAATCTCTCCCGAACACCATGTTCAGAGTCGAGCTTCAGAACGGACATGTAATACTCGCGCACCTTTCGGGAAAAATGCGTAAACACTATATCAGAATTGTACCGGGAGACAAGGTCAGAGTAGCGCTCTCTCCATACGATCTCACCAGGGGCAGAATAATCTACCGGGAACGCTGAGTATCAGCCGCTCCGGTCATTTCATTTAAGGAGCACCCATACAGCTCCGCTGCCGCCCTCTTTACGGTCGGCAGCTCCGAATTCACCGGCCAGGGAATTTCTTTCCAACAACCTGAAAACCTCTTTTTTTAAAACCGGTTCTCCGCTTGAGTGGTAGCCCTTTCCGTGTATTATTAAAACTTTTTTCAGACCTCTGCGTTTTGATTCCCTCAGGAAGGCTTCAACTTCGGAACAGGCTTCATCGGCGGTCAGTCCGTGAAGATCAAGGCTGCGTTCAGCCGGCATTTTGACAAGTTTTTTTCTGCTTACAGGAACGGCTTTTGTCTCAGGCTTCCTTTTATCTTTATCCTGCGGAGGATACTTATCCAGCCATTGCTCCATTCCCATATCAGCCGTCCTCAGACTGAGCAGACCTGTCGGGCAGAATAAATTCATCGTTTATCCAGCCCTTAACGCCGAGACCGGTTTCAACCAGGATAAAATCGTCGGAACGGTTCAGGATCCTCACCGCAGTTCCGGCTTTAAGCGGGACCCAGTTTTCGGCTGATTCGCGCGGAATCTTCTTGAGACTTCGATCCGTACCGCTTATAACCGCCGTCATCTCCTGGCGGGATAAATGAGAATAGACCATCATGCCCCCGGCCAGAATAACCGTAAACCCGAACAGGATAATCATAACAGAAAGTCCTCCCCCGCTCCTGAGCGAAGCAACAGCTGCCGCCAGAAAAAACAGGTTGAACGATATAATGATAATATAATAAAAAATATCGGGATGAAGCTGTATTGCCGGGCTTATTGAATTTATGTAGCCCTTATCCTGCTCAATCCAGCTCAGGGTTTCCCGATAAAGATTATTAACAGGGTCCAGGTAGACTGCTGTTCTAAGCTCATGCAGACAGTCTGTGAGACGATCCTCGTGGAACGAGTCAATCGCTTCATTGTAAAGTTTTCCTGCAGGTATTGAATCCTGTACGCTTTCTGCTTCAAAATTGAAAGAGAACCGCCCGACTGAAACTACAGCAATAAAAATTATAACCGTAAGCACAATTGCAACGGGAATTTTCTTGCCCCGAAGGATTTTAATCAGGATGAAAAATAATAACGCAGGCAATAGCCAGACATAGCGGTAGTAGTCGTGATAGTAATTCTTCCATACAGCTGTTTCAGTATCTGATTCGGGGAGTTTACTGAACGGAAATATCACAGGTTCTTCAACAGCTTCAACTGCCTCTGCGGCAGTGATATTTACCCTGTAGTTTCGCTCCCTTACCGATTCAACCTTTCCGGTTGTTCGGCTGAAAAATTCAAATTCCGGAACTGAAATCTCCGCTGTACCGATTTCCTCGGACTCATAGATCCATTTCATCGATTTTGTTCCGCTGAACCCGGACAGACTCGGTGAATACGACTTGCTCTCTTCCGTAGAAATCAATATACATCCAGCAGCTGAAGGTTCCGGAAGTTCGAGGTAGTTTAAATTTCCGGATCCCTTTACGGTGATTTCCAGTTCAAAATATTTCCCGGCTTCAACCTGGGTCTTATCCAGTTTTGAAGACAGGCTGAAATCACCGATTGCCCCGCTTTCCTTTATTTCTGCCGGGGCAGGCTGGACTGTAAGGTAAAAATCATTCGACCACCCGGTAATTCCGCCGTATTCAACGCCGGATGAAGGAACCTTTACCCGGCCGGGAGAATGCGCCGTA
Source organism: Spirochaetales bacterium (assembly GCA_003245835.1). Classification (GTDB taxonomy): domain Bacteria; phylum Spirochaetota; class Spirochaetia; order UBA9216; family UBA9216; genus Thalassospirochaeta. The sequence goes on from QKCC01000144.1 coordinate 8,725, forward strand.
TAGATGAATGTTTCGGCCGGAATGTCATAAAGAACAACCTTTCCTTCTTTTAGGGTTGTTATCTGCCCGATTCCCGATGCCTGCTCAAAAAATCCATCGCGGGGGTAGGCAATCTTTGTCTGATCAAAAATAACGACAACTTCCTGATTTTTTACAGTCAGAAACACAGGAACAGCTTCGCCGACAAAGACGGTATCCAGACCGGCCTGCCATTCGACTTCAATCGGCATATACAATTTACGGTTGCTGTATAAACCGACACGCAGAAGTACCGGATCGGTTTTAAGCTCAAATTTGCCGGTATTAACTGTGAGCGGCGGAATGATCATCCTGCCTGAAGCCTGTGCTTTAAAAGTTGTTGTTATCCTGGTCTTCCGTACTGATGCACCGCTCTTATCAGTTTCGGTAAAGCTTCTGACGTAGGGACCTCTCCACAAAACCAGCTCGGCAGGCATAGCGTCGAACAGAAATTCAACATCCTCGGAATTATCGTAATCCACTGTTATGGTAATGGTGAACAGGTCTCCGCGTCCAACCGGATTCGGACTTATCTCCATGCCCTCTATCGACGGGAATTTAAACGGAGACTCATCCTGCCTTTTTTCTTCCGCCGACAGATTAAAGATGCAGACGGAAAGGACAATTACTGTAATCAGCAAACGTTTCATTACCAGTCTTTTTCTCCCGTTACAACATTC
>QKCC01000091.1 GCA_003245835.1 Spirochaetales bacterium
GCGCGGCGACGGAGCGATGCAGATAATAGAAGAAATAGCTGCAGGAGCGATGAAGGCCGACAGAAACGCCCCGGGCGCCGGAGGCAGAAAGCTTGAACCGCTGGTCCGGGAACTGAACCTGTTCACAATCCCCGACAGAAAGAAAGCTATCGCGAAGGCCTTTGAAATAGCTGAAGAAGGCGATACAGTCATGCTGCTCGGAAAAGGCCATGAAAGCACCATAATTTACGCGGACGGTCCGATTCCGTGGGACGAACAGACCGCTGCTGAAGAAGTGCTGGCCGGGATGGGGTTCTGCAGCTAAAACAATCTTAAAACTGCAGTTGTTTTTATTTTTAAACAGAATTACCATCTATAACACGAAAGATAAAGTAATTAAACTTCCGTCCCCGCAGCTGGATCTGGATTTTCCGCTCATGAAAGCACTGCAGCGTTGTTTACACCCAGGTGGTCGGGAAGGAAATGCAGCCGGAGACTTAGACCGGAGTGTTTTTGGTCTATAGCTTTTTAAGGGCTTCCTGCACATAGCAGATCCAGAATTCCTTGATGAACACCATTATCGGAATTGCAAACAGGACCCCGACAATACCGAACAGGCCGCCGAAAAGCAGAATACCCAGCAATATGACGAACCAGTTCAGCTCCATCCGGTCGCCCTGAATCTTGGGCGACAAAACCCATGATTCTATCTGGTTAGCGGCTACAAGCACTATTGCCACACGCAGCAGCCCGAACAGCCCGTATTTTGCCAGCCCCAGAAAAACAGCCGGAACCGCTGTTATGATTACGCCGAAGAAAGGAATCAGGTTGGTCACCCCTGCAAGGAAACCCAGAAAGACGGCATACTGTATACCTGCAACAGTCATTCCCACCCCTACTATCAGACCGACTATCATCGCAATTATCAGCTGACCGCTGATGAATGCCTTAATATTCGTATAGTACCTGCTGACGAAATCCACCGATTTATTACGGGTCGACGCCGGAAAAAAGAAAAAACCGCCACAGGTTATCCTTAAAAACCGGTTTAAGGCTCGTCAGGTACGTAGCCGCTATAATGAAAATAATAATAGCGGTAATCGCGTTCGGAATCATGGGAATAGCGCCATTGATCAGTTTCAAACCAAGCGATGAAAAAGTAGAAATCAGCTGTGAGAGCTGCTGAGATAGTGCATCAGTAGACTGCCCGCTCCCAATCAGGTTGCGGATAAAGGCCGGAAGCTGAGCCAGAACCTGATCAATTTCAATATTTGTCGACATGAGGGTCCGGAAGAGTTTTGAACCCTCATCAATCAGGATCGGAAAAATCTGGTAAACGGTAATTATCAAAACCGCAAAAACGAGGATTGAAGAGATTATAAGCGAAGCCTTTGTGCTGATGAATTTAATCTTTTCAATATATCGTGCGGGAACCATAATAATCATTGAGAGGTAAAGACCTAGGATTACAGCTCCCGTAATCATCGGTGAGAGGCGGTACATTATGACCGCACCGGCAAGATAGACCATAAAAATCCAGAGGGCGGGATCAATCTTCTTTGTCGGCATAATATTTCTCCTCGATTGCATCAAACATACTTTTGGCATTATAATACTACTGATCTACTGATAAAAGAAGGCTTCAATGAATAAAAAAAATATTTGTGTGCTGTACGGCGGAAAAACAGGCGAACATGAGGTTTCGATCCGTTCGGCATCTTCAGTGGTTACAAAGCTTGACCATGATAAATACGATCTTGTACTGATAGGAATAGACAAAACCGGAAAATGGTACCTTCAGACTGGTGCTGAAGAGCACCTTTCAGAAACAGGTTCGCTGCCGCTCAAAAGCGATGAGACCCTCCGTGTTTCGGTCGTTCCGGCCGACGGATTTTACTGCTGCGGGAAAAAACTCAATGTTGATTTTGTTTTCCCCGTCCTTCACGGAACATTCGGCGAAGACGGCACGGTCCAGGGGTTGCTTGACCTGGTCGAAGTCCCCTATGCAGGAGCCGGTGTACTCGGCAGCTCGGTCGGTATGGATAAAGAGATCATCAAAAAGATCTGGGTTGCCGAAGGACTGGATACGGTTCCGTTTATATCGCTGAACAGGGAACAGGCTGAGGACTCAGGATTCTCGATGGACGATTTCATCGTCGGGGTTGAAAACAAATACGGCTTCCCGGTGTTCATTAAACCGGTGCGCGCAGGATCATCAGTCGGGATCAGTAAGGCTGCGACAAAGGCGGAATTTTTAAAGGCTGTTCCGGAGGCATTCAGGTTCGACAGCCGGATTATGATCGAACCGGCGGTGGATGCGCGTGAGATCGAGTGCTCGGTTATCGGCAATATGACTGCCGAGGCCTACCTGCCGGGAGAGATAGCTCCCACACATGCTTTTTATGATTACGAAGCAAAGTACATCGATGAAAACGGTGCCGCGCTGCTGATTCCTGCCGAGATAGATGATGAAATGAGTTCCCTCGTCCGTGAGACAGCTGTAAAGGCATACCTTGCGGCGGGAATTGAGGGCATGGCGCGTGTCGACTTTTTCATCGACCGAAAAAGCGGAAAGCTTCTGCTGAACGAAGTAAACACAATTCCCGGTTTTACTAATATAAGCATGTTCTCGAAGATGTGTGAGGCCGGCGGACTTCCCTACCCGAAGATGCTCGACAAACTTATAGAACTCGGCGAACAGCGGTTTAAAATCAGATCAGAACTCGATTTTCTGTTATAGCTTGATTCTTCCGCTGCAATTAAGATGTATAAGGCACCCTGCCGGTAGGGCAACCTTATACATCAGGGGAATATCTTTTAAAGTTTATTTTCTGTGCGCTTCAGAATCTCATCCTGAACTGCCGGGGTCAGAATTGTATAGTAGGTGCTGTACCCGGCAACCCTCACAATCAGGTCCCTGTACTTTTCCGGTACAACCTGGGCCTGGCGCAGTGTTTCATTATCAACCACGTTGAACTGAATATGTTTTCCGCCGTTAAAAAGGTAGGTTTTAATCAATGAGGCCAGCTTTGCCAAATCAGAGTCTTTTGTCAAAGCGCTCGGATCAATCTTCATGTTAAGCAGCATGGCATTAAATGGAGTCTGGTCAACCTTCATGGCACTCTGCAGCGATGCCGTCGGGCCGTATACATCGGTACCCTGCGCCGGCGACATTACGCCGTCGCTCAGAGTCTCTCCTGCCCTTCGCCCGTCAGGGGTAGCGCAGGTATATGAACCGCCGGGTGCATGAGCAGTGATTGATATTCCCGTCGGCCGCGGCGGAACACCGTATACAGACTGAAATTGGTTGGCGCTTGAAACCCAGAAAGCAAACAGGTCCTGTGCAATGTCATCGACCCAGGCAATATTGTTTCCGAATTTATCTGCATCAAGACATAGTTTCTGCACATCTTCAAATCCCCGCCAGTCGGCTTCGATCGCCTGATAGAGTTCTTCTATTGTAACCCGCTTTTCATCGAAAACGAGTTTCTTTACAGCAGCAAGTGAATTGACTACATTGATCATTCCTACCGGGTTGAACATCGAAGCGTTTTCGTAGAACATCTTTCGCTGATTCATATCTTTACCGGCGGCAATACCTTCAAACGTAAACGCTGAATGAACTACATCCGGCTGTGTATTTGAGGTGACGTGTATGAGAATGTTATGTTCTTCGTTATACAGGCTCATAAAATGTAACAGCTGCTTCTTGAATGCTTCAAGAAATTCTTCATAGCTCTTAAAATCCTTCATCTCACCGGTCTGCAGTCCTATCTGCTCACCGGTTGATGTAAGAATACCGTTATGCATTGCAATGTCCAGAACCTTCGGCACTATAAACATTCCCAGCGCATTTATACGCGACTTGCCCGGTATATTCAGATCCAGACATCCTGCAAGCGCGTATTCCCGCGCATCCCCGATCGGTACGCCCTGATCAACCAGGCCCTTAATATAGCTTTCGTCTGAAATAAACGCGGGCATACCTATTCCGGTTCTGACGACTTCGAGTGCTTTCTGCATTAAGGCATCGGGGGTTTTACTGTTTACGCGCAGGGTTATCGTATTCTGCGGAACGCGAACATCATACGCGGCCTGAAGAATAAGGTAGGACAGCTCATTCGTAACATCGTTTCCGTTACGATCAACTCCGCCTATAACAAAGTTATGCCAGCGGGCCATTCCCGCCCACTTATCACGCTGAAGCGCTCCTCCGCTGATAAAATTAAACTGCATGATCTTTATGCGGAGCATGCCGAGCAGTTCTACAACTTCATCATCAGTGATGCTGCCTGATTCAATATCCTTCTTATAATACGGATACATGAACTGATCAAATCTGCCGCCCGGGGTTACCCCGTGCGCTATCATCATCCAATAAAAGTAGAAGTTCTGCAGAGCATCACGGAATCCCCTGGACGGATTATCTGCAATCCAGTGGCAGGTATCAGCCATCATCAGAAGTTCTTTCTTTCTTGTTTCATCCTGTGTTTTTTCGGCTTTGGTTTCACAGGCAGTTCCGTACCTGTGGTACATCCGTACCATTGCACTCAAAGCAATGATTACGGCCTTAAGGTAATCAGCTTTATCTATTGAAGCCTGATCATGATATCGGAGTTTTTTAAGTTCCGCCTTCGCGTCATCTATGACCTTACTGATTCCATCATCTACAATCTTTGCGTAATCAGGAACAAAAAACGAAAGGCCGATACCGAGTCCCCAGCCGAAACCTGCGCCTCCCGAACCGCGGCCTTTGGTCTTGTCGGTCCACGGCGGACACAGAATCCCTGAACGGATAAAGGGCCACAGATGATCATCGTCATAGTAACGGCCCTGCCATTCGTAAAGCTGGCGGCCCTTCCCTTCCCAGAAGGCATCAAGTCCCCGCAGTGTTTTTCGGTCTTCATCCGTGATCTCGAAAACACTCGACATTGTAGCAAGATCCTTATCTTCCCAGAACGGGCCCCATGTTGAAGCCTCCATCCCCATCGGTTTGGCTGCAACATTTCCCGCTATTAATTCGTCATCGTCGATATAGATTGTTCTGTTATCAAGATAATGAGCTGTAGCATAGGCATTACTAAGTACCCTCGGCAGACCTTCATGTTTGCTCCATGCTTCAACAGTTAATTTTGCCTTTTCAGCCAATATTGGATATTTGTCTACGCCCAGCCTGTCTTTCATCCGCTGGACTCTCGCGGTGATCATCTCTGACACCTCCAGATTATTATTCTTTATAAATGAATTATAAACCTTCCCAAATTGGGAAAGTCAAATGATTTATAGTTCCATACAGCATTTTAAATGGCCTTTTTCATTCCTGAAGAATAAAAACAATGCCCGTCCCGGCAGTTTGCAGGAACGGGCATATGCAATAATTAAGCTAAAAATTAAACCCTGGCGAATTCAGTCCTCTCGATTATTTCATCCTGCATTGGTTTGCCCAGAACCGTAAAGTAGGCACTGTAGCCGGCAACCCTGACAACCAGGTCCTGATGTGCTTCAGGTTCAATCTGGGCAGCTATCAGATTTTCCTTGTCTACTATATTGAACTGCATATGTTTTCCGCCCTGTGCGAAATAAGTCTTGATCATGGCTCCGAGTTTTCTCATATCGGATTCAGTATTAAGCGCCGAAGGGTGAAATTTCATATTCAGCAGTGTGGCCTGGTAGGAATCCTGATCTATTTTCATAGCGCTTTTCAGAACGCCGGTCGGGCCTTTCCTGTCCATACCGTGCATCGGCGACATACTTCCGTCGGCGAGGATTTCACCGCTTTTACGGCCGTCAGGAGTAGCTCCGGTAAGAGCCCCGCCCGGCTGATGGGAAGTAATCGATATAGCTGTTGTTACGGCTTTCCCGCCGTAGTATGTATCCATGGCAGCAAGTTTTTTCTGTATATGCTCATACAATTCAGCCGCCAGCAGATCAACATAGTCATCATCATTTCCGTATTTGGGAGCATCGAGGAAATCCTTACGCATCTCATCACGACCTTCCCAGTCGGCATCAAGCGCCTCAAGCAGCTCCGTCATGCTGTACTTTTTGTCTTCAAATACAAGCTTTTTAACCGCGGCAAGCGAATCTGCAACATTAATTGCACCTATCGTACAAAGAACCAATCCGTTCTCAAACGGCATTGTGCGGCGGAGGATATCTTTTCCTTCGGTAACGGCATCCTTCATCAGTGAAGAACGGAACGGATCCGGGAAAAGATCCTGCTCAGCTTTAAGTTCGATATTGCTTTTTTCAACGCCCAGTTCCAGCAGGTAATCGAGCTGTTTATAGAAGTTTGCTTTATATTCTTCAAAACTGCCCATTTTAGTCACATCACCGGTTTTAATGCCTACCATTTCATTTATACCCTTGTTCAAACCGTCATGCATGAAAATATCATAAGCCAGCGATATGATGAACATTCCTACAGCGACAGTCCTGGACATTGCGGGAACATTACCGTCAAGGCAGCCCGTCATAATATAATTGCGGGAATCTTCGAGGCTCATACCGTTTGCAGCAAAAAAATTGATATAGGATTTGTCTCCGACAAAGGCGGGCATACCAATACCCGTTTTTACAACCTCTATTGCTTTAACCATGAGACGGTCAGGGGTCTGATCATTTACCCGGAGGGTTATGGTATGATGGGGTATTTTTGTTTCCTTCGCAGCCTCAAGTATCAGGTATGTCAGTTCATTGCTTGCGTCGTTGCCGTCCTTGTCTACTCCGCCTATTGTCCAGTTATGCCATTTGGCCATTCCTGCGTTTTTCTTTCTGTTCTGCATACCGGAAACCCGGTTAAGCTTCATATCCTTAACACGGAGATTTTCCAGCAGCTCAAGCACCTGATCATCCGTGATAATACCGGCTTCAATATCCCTTTTATAGAACGGGTACATGAACTGATCAAAACGGGCGCCTGCAGTTGTGGGCGAAGGCGAAGCAAGAAGGAAAGTGAACCAGAAACTCTGGATTGCTTCAAAAAAACTGTCGGCCGGTTTTGCCGGAACTTTTCGACAGGCTGCGGCGATTTTCAGCAGTTCATGTTTTCTTACCGGTTCCGTTTCATCGGCTGCTGTTTTTTCGGCAAGCTCAGCGTATCTTTCCGCCAGCCGGATTGCAGCCTTATGGACCATTATTACTGAATTCAGAAAATCTACCGCTTCCTGATCATCAGGGCTGTTGCTGTCTTTCTTTTGAAGCTCTTCTTCACATTCCGAAATGATTTTAAGTGATCCGTCATTGAGCATCCGCTCATAATCAACACCGACAAGAAAGAATCCCGGGCCGAGTCCCAGACCGGACTGCGCATATCCGCCGCCGCTCCCGACTGTCTTTCCTTTCCAGGGAGGCAGAATCATTCCTGATTTCATAAACGGCCACAACTCTTCCTTCTGCATAAAGACTTCACCCATGGCGGAAACAAGACTTTTAGGCGGATAGTTCTGATTTATTTCCTGCAGTTCCGCTTCGTCTTCAGGCGTGATGGTGTATTGCTCTGTTTTCAGGGAATCAATCTCATCCTGTGTCCAGGTACCGTATTCGTAATCTATTTCGAGGCCGAATGGTTTACTCGCGCCTGCCCCGGCAAAAAGTTCATCTTCCTCTATAAACAAAGTAATATTTTCCAGAATATTCTTCATGATTTTAGCCCGGCGCAGGATGCTGGCTTCACCCTCTGTTTCAAATAACGTTTTTGACGCTATACGGAATTTCTCAATACACAACGGGTATTTCTCAATGTGCAAACCTTCAAGCATCTTTTCGATTCTTGGTGTCATGTTCACCCTCCTATCTGTACATTCAAATTATTTTTTTCAAAAATCTCTTTGAGTCTCTGCATTGCTTCATCTTCAGGCGGTTCAGTTTCAAACACCGGACCGCTCATTTCTAGCTGTTCCCACTTGCCTACGCCGAATCTGTGGTATGGAAGCAGATTAACCGGTGTTTCGGGGCCTAATTCATTAAGAATAAAGCCGGCGCTGTTCCTTATATTTTCTTCCGAGTCGTTAAAGCCGGGGATTACGGGTATCCTGACGATTACAGGAATATTCAGCTCTTTTGGAATTTTTTTAAGATTCTCAAGGATTCTTTCATTGCCGGCCCCGGTGCCTTTTTTATGCTCTGCAGAGTTCATATGTTTAAGATCATAAAGAACAAGATCTGTATTCTCCAGAACATCCCGAACGGTTTGCCATGCCGCGTTGCCTGTTGTTTCAACAGCTGTTGACAAATTATTTTCTCTGCAGAGCTTAAGAACTGCTGTCGAAAAAACCGGCTGAAACAGAACCTCGCCACCGCTGAGAGTAACACCTCCGCCGGAACCCTCATAAAAAACACGGTCTGATTCGACATCCTTCAGAACTTCTTCCGCAGTATACTCCCTGCCGATGATCGATCTTGCTTCAGCCGGGCAGACCGGGATACAGGCCCCGCAGGCTGTGCAAAGCTCCCTGTTATTTCTGATTACACCGTTTTCGAACGATACAGCTTTCTCCGGACAGGCGGGCAGGCAGGCCATGCATTTTGTGCATTTTTCAGCACAGAAGGACAGCCTCGGCCTTAAATGATATGATTCAGGGTTCTGGCACCATCTGCACCGGAGAGAACAGCCGCTCAAAAATACGGTAGTGCGTATACCAGGTCCGTCGTGTATGGAAAAATGCTGAATGTCAAAGACATACCCTGCTTCATCGTTAAGCCCCATCGAGGTACTCCTTTTTGCAATTATTGTTAATAATAAAGGTTACCAATTTGGGAAGGTCAAATTAATTTTGATATAAATATTTAATCTGAATTGATATTATTTTTTTCTACACGGATGCAGATTTCAGCAAGATGATTATGTCCGCCCTCGAATGTTCCGGGAGCCAGGCATTTTCGTACCAGATCACCGCAGATCAGGTATTCATTATTTTTTAAATAATTCAGAAACCGATCATAATATTTTTCAGAATTACTGAGATTTCCGCAGAATCTCATTATCGCGTAGTCACCTTCAGGCTCTCTGACAATAAACTTTTTATTGGCTTTGTATCTGCCGGCGGCAATACTGACTCCTCTAAACTTGTAATAGTCGCCGTTGATGAAATCTTCACGCCTCATAATTGTCGCTACCTGCGAAATCAGCAGTATAGGTGAACCCGTCAGAACATCCTGAAGCTTGCTGCTGGCCGCTTCAAACGCTTCCCTGTCATCAAACGGCTGTTCAACCATTATTGTTTCGCGTGCAGGCAGATGCGATATTTCGATTTTATCAAGATCTGACTTATTCAGGGCATCTTCAATATCAGCAATATGATTTACGAAAGTTTTTTTAATATCGGATAATTCCTTAATACGCTTTTCTATTTCAACGACCTGCTCACGAAGAAGATCTTCGAGACTGAGAATATTTGTTTCATTCAGCTGCGTCTTTATATTATCGTACGGGACGCCGAGTTTCCTCAGATACCTGATAAAACTGAACAGATAAAACTGCGAAGATGAGTAATACCTGTACCCGTTAACATCATCAACGGAATGCGGATTGAGCACACCTATGCGGTCCCAGTACCGGAGCATCTTGGCCGGAATATCAAAGATTGCGGAAACTTCACCTATTGTATAATTATCTTTGGTCCAGCCGCCGCTCACCTATAACCCCCGCTTTCATGCAGACCTACCGGATAGTTTAAACGCTTCATGACTGTTTAGTCAACTTTACAGCAATCTCTGTGCGGAATCATCAACAGGAACCATGAATTCAGCCAGGTGGCCGTTCTCACCCTGCCGCATACCTGCGGCAACAACTCTCCGCATTATATCGCCGGTTATTTTCAGGTTGTTTTCATCGATGAAGTCATGAATCTGCCGGAGAGCCCCTGAAGAATCTTCCGTCCTGCCCCATTTGTAGATATTTGCAAAAAATCCCCCGGGAACAATTTGTACGTACTCATAAGCCGAATTAAAATCCTCCTGAAAAACAAAGAGGCCTTTGTACGCATCATAGTTTCCGGATTTAAAATCATCCTTATCCATCAGGAGCCCGACCCTCGGGACCAGCAGCCTTGAATCGTTTCCGGTCTTCAGTTCAAGCTTCATCAGGTAATTTTCAAATTCAAGCCGTGTTCTAATCTGTCCTTTTATAGACACTATTTTTCTGTCCGGGTAATGAACAATTTTCACTTTTCCTGTCTGATCAATTTTTTTTGCAGCTATAAGCTCTTCTCTCAAATTTTCAAGC
>QKCC01000297.1 GCA_003245835.1 Spirochaetales bacterium
ACGGCCGTCATCACAAAAGGCTGATTCTGCAGCAGACTGCGGAATCAGCTTCATATCAGTTTTTAAGTTCGAATTTATAGCCGCGGCCCCGGTATGTCAGAATATGCTTCGGACGTTCCGACTCACCGAGACGCTGACGAAGCTTCGCAATATGGACGTCTACCGTCCGTGTGGTAATTTCACTCTCATATCCCCAGACATCATCAAGAACAGCATTCCGGCTGATAATCCGGTCATTATGAAGAACAAGGTACACCAGGAGCTTGTATTCCTGGGCGTTAAGCTCGATCACAGCCGAGTTGCCGTCACCGGTACGCTGCTCCAGAATGCCGCGATCCATATCAAGAACGAAATCCCCGAATTTGATAATTCCGCCCGATTTGGTTCCGTTTGAACCGGCAATATCCCCGGACTCAGCATGCGCGCTGTTTTTACCGGAGGCAGCCCGTCTGAGCAGGGCTTCAATCCGTGCAAGAAGGATCTGCATATCGAAGGGTTTGGCAAGGTAGTCGTCAGCACCGACTTTCAGCCCCATAACAGTGTCTATATTTGTATTCCGTGCAGTCAGCATCAGAATCGGGATCTCCGAACCGGACTTGCGCAGGTTACGGCAAATTGTAAAACCGTCCCGCCCCGGAAGCATTACATCAAGCAGCACAAGATCATGTTCACCGGACTTCGCTATTTCTTCGCCTTTAATACCGTCGCCGCAGACCGAGACTTTGTAACCTTCCGCGGTAAGCCGGTCCTCGAGTGTGATCTGCACCCCGATTTCATCTTCTACAATTAAAACTTTTTTTATATCAGCCATCAGAATCTCCCTGAAGATCATTATATATGTTCTTTACTGAAACATCATCCGGCAATATACACGGAAGCAGGAGCGTAAACCTTGTCCCGGAGGGCTTTGACCCGTCAATCCTGCGGTACGGGCTTTCGACAGACAGCCGCCCGCCGGCCAGCATGGCCTTGCGCCTTGAAATAAAAAGTCCCAGACCGCTGCCCTTCTCCTGCCGCTGCCTGCTTACGCTGTCGCGGTAAAATGGTTCAAATATGCTTTTCTGTTCCCGGGCTGAAATACCGCGGCCGTCATCTTCAACAATAATACGAAGTTTATCGGGAATAATATACCTGAATTTAATCCGGACTTCGCCCTTCTCTCCTCCATAGGCATGATTGACGGCGTTTGTAACAAGGTTATTAATCGTAATGTTTACCTCATCCGGGTAGCCCAGTGAGTTTTTAGGCAGACCTTCCGTCTCCCAGACCAGTGACACATTACCGGCTTCAGCGAGTGAATTGAGCGCCGGCTGGAGTCTGCCGAACAGGCTGTCAAAATCCAGGGGTACGGGCTCTTCCTGCCGCCGTTTCTTGTGCTCGATGTTGGAATACATCAGTATTTCTTCTATCATATTAGCAAGGCGCTCAGACTGATCATTAATGAGTCCGCCGTATACAGGCAGTTTTTCAGAAGCGACGATCCCGCTGCTCAGATTATCTGCGGCAGATCTGATTACAGTCAGCGGGGTTCTTAGTTCGTGAGTTACCGACGCAACAAATTCCTTCTCTTTATACCTGAGCATCCTTGTTTTCTGAAGCTGAAAAAGAAGCAGAATGAACAAAACTCCTATGAAGATGAAGATAAAAACCGTCTGAAAAAAAGTAATCGCTGCTCCGCTCTCAATTTCATGATAATACGAACCGTCATCGCGCGACATTCTCACAAAAAAATCCGAAGAGAAGAGTACCGGAGGCTCACTGTCCGGAGGATTATTATTAACCGAATGGCTGCTGCCGGCTGCAGTCGCCCCCCTGTCGTCAATTTTTCTGACATCAAAAACACCGGGCATTTCAACTATCAGTGAAACAGATTCATAACCAAAACCGGTCAGGATTCTGAAGGGTCTGAAACTGTATTGATCGGGCGCGCTGCGGAACTGCTCTTCAAACTCGCGTCTTATATCTGACTTTGACGCGTCATACCACCGAAGTTTGAAATCTGCGTTCATTGACTCAACAATCTCTTTCACATATTCTTCAATAAATCCTCTGCGGTCAATCCTGAAAAATATCACCCTGCTGCCGTCTTTTCCGTCTACCGCCAGATAAAGGTCGCCTGGGGAGGTTGCGGAGTCTGAAAAGAACCAGGTCCAGTCCCGGTCAAAACGCTTTCCTGAAAACAGGTTGGGTTCTTTGGTCCATTCACCGGAATTAAAATTGTATTCGAAGGCTGTTTCGGGGTGGTTTTTATCGAAATATCCTATACTCTCGACAAGGTTCGGGATATCACCCTCAGGACCGAGCATCTCTATTTTGCTCTCGAGATGTTCAATAAACAGCTCAGGAGAATCATCCCCGGTTACAGATTTCCCTATGTCGAGAAGCAGGAAATAACGCCTGTATTCGGCTCCGGCGATGCGTCTGACTGAATCTTCAAGTTCATGTTTGTACCTGAATACATCAACCGAAACACTTCTTTCAAAAGTCCTGAATACAAGAAAAATAGCGACAGAAAGAACCGCAGCTATGATAAGTACAACAGCGCTGTTAAATGCTCTCGAAAGCAGTTTCTCATGTTTCATACTTCCATAATAACGATTAAAAACGCTTTCTGCTATAAAAGTTTGGCTTCACAGTCTGCGTTTTTACATAGTTTACAAAGCGGTTACATTCTCTTAACCATGATATTTTGATTTCTGTTTATATTTCCGGGTATGGAACAGGAAAGAATAATTAACATTGACAACATAGGGCCGGCGGCCTCCATGAAAAAACGGACGGGCAGACTGATCACCATAATTGCGGTGATAGCTGTCGCAGCCGGCATTTTTTTCTTCTTCAAAATAAAAACTGCGGCGGAAACGGTCAGCATAAAATCATATTCATCATCAAAGGTGTATTCAGGACAGATGGTCTCAACTACCGAGGCGAGCGGAACAGTTGTTCTGCCGACGCAGGTTACAATCGTCAGTCCAGCAGAGGGCTATACTGATGAATTGCTGACCGAGGAAGGACAGCTGATTACCAAAAACGACATACTGGCAACAATTGATGTTCCGGACCTTGAGGATACAAAAGATGAACTCACGGTAAGTCTGAACCAGGCAGTCATAGAACTTGAATCGGTCAAAACAGACTATAATTTCCAGCTGCGCAGCATCAATCTGCAGCTCACCAGGCTTAAGGATGATATTGACGATGCCGAAGCAGAGGTCGCGGCCTACAAGCAGCTTGCAGATTTGAAAAGCTCAAGGCAGACGGATTACGAAACAGCCCTGGACAACCAGAAGGATCTTCTTGAACAGCAGGAAGATCTTCAAATCAGCCTTGAAGAAACAAACGTCAAGATGGATATTGCCGTCAGAAAACAGCAGGCGGCAATAGACCAGCTGCAGACGAACCTGAAAAATACGCTTGATGATATTGAAGAAACCAGAATCAAGAGCCCGATTGCCGGGGAAGTCCTGAGCATAAATGAAGACCTCGCTATTCCCGGAAGCCTCATAGAAAAGTCCGATCAGCTCTTTATTGTAGCCGACAGGACTGAATCCTACATTGACTTTGATGTATATGAACAATACGCGGACGAGCTGAGTCCCGGCGGCGAGATGACCGTTACGATAGGTTCCGACACAATGAAAGCTGAGATAGTAAAAATCGGCAAAATTGCGACGATGGATTCTGACGGTCTGTCCGCGATGGTTTCGGTGCGGGCAAAACCGGTTACTGAAAACACCCTCACACCCGGAGCATCGGCCGTAGCGAGCATCAAACTGGGGGTTGAAGACAACGTGCTTATGCTGCCGAGAGGAGCATACCTGACAACCGGAAGCCAGAAATGGGTTTATAAAATCGAAAACGGAAAGGCATATAAAACAGCCGTAACCTTCGGAGCCATCGAAGGAACAGAGGTACAGATACTCAGCGGGCTTAAAGCCGGCGATGAAATAATCACAAGCAGTTATCAGAGTTTCATCGACGAAGACGTAATAGATCTGAAAAAATAACAGGAGTAAAAAGATGATCAGACTTGAAAATATCAGTAAGCAATATGATCTGGGGGGAACTGTCGTAAAGGCCCTTAAAGATGTAACACTGGAAATAAAAAGAGGTGATTACGCCGCCATAATGGGACCTTCCGGTTCCGGAAAGTCGACGCTGATGCATATTCTCGGGATTCTTGATTCCGCAACTGGAGGCAGGTATTATCTCGAAGATTACGACATCACTGCTCTTCCCGACAGGGAGCAGGCCCGTATCAGAAACCGGCATTTCGGTTTCATATTCCAGAGTTTCAATCTTTTTCCTGAACTTTCAGCGGTTGAAAACGTAATGCTCCCGATGTCGTACGCCGGAGTTCCTTTTAAGACCAGAAAAGAAAAAGCCGTTCAGCTGCTTCATGAAGTCGGACTCGGGCACAGGCTGACTCATCTGCCGACGATGCTATCCGGCGGCGAGCAGCAGAGGGTTGCAATAGCAAGGGCACTTTCAAACGACCCCGATCTTATCCTTGCAGACGAACCTACGGGGAACCTGCCGTCTGATAAGGGCGAGGAAATCATGAAAATACTCGAGTCGCTCAACCATCGTGGTGTGACTATAATTATGGTCACCCATAACCCTGAACAGGGTAAGCGGGCAGGATACGTTATTGAACTTAAGGACGGCGACCTTATAAGCAATGCACCTTCACTGGAGGCAAAAGATGCTTAAGGAGCCTCAAAAAATAATATTCAGGCGTTTTCGCGACCGTCCGCTTGAATCCGGGCTGCTGATCCTTGCAGTTGCACTGGGCATAGGAGCGTTCTCTTCGGGTCTGTCACTGGTAATGAATACTGCCAGATTTTCAAAAAGTGTAATGAGCTCCCCTGCCTACAAGGAACTTGTAATAAGCACCCGAAGCGAAGCCGAAGAAATGGAAACTCCGGTAAAGGAAAAACTAGTGCAGGAAAATGCGATCCTGACCTCGGCCGACCTTGAAGCGGCGGAACTTGCCCCGGACGTTCAGTGGGCTTATGTGCAGAACCATGCGAGGCTCAGACTTATTACCGGGGAGTCCGACGATTTCGGACCGCCGGACGGAATGGCTCCGCCTGACAGTGCCGCACAGGCAACTCAGTCAGCAGCCGCTGATTCTTCGGCGTCCGCAGCCTCCGGCGGCACGTCCGGCAATCAGCCTGATAATGCGGTGCCCCCGGACTTTTTCAGAATCTCGGATGAAGAGATTGCGGCTGCCGAAGCCGACTCAAGTATAATCATCCCGGATATTGAAGAGATCTCGGGCTACGAGGTGACTCCGCAGTTTTTCAGCGCCTGGGGAATTAACGCCGCGGCGGGAAGCCTGTTCTCGGAGTCGGATCTGAGCAGCACGGGCAACCTTATTGTGCTGGGTGCGGACCTTGCGAAACTGCTGGCTAAAGACGGCGAAGATCCGGCCGACCTGCTAGGTAAAAAGCTTCTGGCCCGGCAGGGTTACCAGACAATTATAGGAATTCTTGAACCGGTATCGGAAAGCTACGATTCGCAGTATTTTACCCCGTATAAAGACCAGACCGGCGGATTCGCAGGTTTTCGAAGAATGTTCATGGACACCCAGCTCCGTTTTGCCGTTGCAGATCCTTCGGAACTCGACAGTACCGCAATACTCCTTGAAGGATGGTTCAATTCACAGTTCGGCGAAGATCAGGTGGTGATTTCGAACCCAAGGGCCGAGGCCGAACAGCTTGTTGCCAGAAATACCGGTGTGGGCATTCTTATAATGTTCCTGTCCGCAGCGGGTTTTTTCATTGCGCTCGTGAATGTATCCAATATTCTTATGAGCCGTGTACTGAGGATGAAGAAGAATGTGGGAATCCTCATGGCGCTTGGTGCAACGAGGGCGAACATCCGCAACCTTTTTCTGATGGAATCCCTGCTGCTTGCCGGAATTGGGGCAGCGGCGGGTGCGCTGCTTGCAGTCCCGTTAAGTGATTACATGAGAACGGCAGCAGGCATAGACAGCGGTTCGTGGCTTTATATAGCAGCCGGAGCAGTACTGGCAGGAATATTGACAGTGCTGTTCGGACTAATCCCGTCACGGCAGTACATGAAGATTGACCCCGCGCAGGCAATGAGGAGCGCATCATGAATAAGTTTATAACAATGATATTAAGGCACTGGTCCAAATCTCCGCTGAAAATCATCCTGACCCTGTCGGCTGTTGCCCTCGGAACGGGAATACTGATACTTTCACTCAGTGCAAGCAGTATTCTCGACAAGAAGGTTTCGCAGCAGCTGGATGCCAACGGGGTAATTCTTTACGCTGCAAACGGTGAATGGAATGCCGACGGAATGGTTGAAAAAAACAGGCCTTCGGAATGGGACAGCAATGCGACGTCTATAGTAATGAGCGATATTGATTCCATTAAAAACGCCGCTGTCATTTTTGATATTCCATTCGGCAATATTACCGCCGGAGGAACCAGCTATGATCTCAGAAGCGCTGTAGGTTCGGATTCCCAGTACTTTGACGTTTTTTCGCTCGATCTTGTTGCCGGCTCGCCTATGTCGCAGAACGACCTGGACATGGGACTCAAAAAGGTATGGATATCCGAAGATATGGCAGTCCAGCTTTTCGGCTCGGCGGAATCAGCAATCGGAAAATACATTCAGCCGCCCGGTGAGATGCTCAACAGGGGTCCAGGAGGACGATCGCAGAACGTGATAGTCAGTTTTACCGTCACCGGCGTATACGAGACTCCTTCCGAAGTCGCGCGGCGCGCTTACGGTATCAGCGACCTTGTATTCCCATATACATCCGTACTGCCTTCCGGCGGTAATATACAGAGAATGCTCGATTTTATGTCCGGAACATTTGTTGTCCGGAGTGTCGGGGCATCAGCCGAACAGACAACAGCAGCCTTGAACCAGGTGCTCGCTGCGAACTACGGCGACGACACCGATGTCCTTGTATGGGAAGGCTCGCTCAGGGGCGAATCAGAATATATGCAGGAACTGCGAAATACCGTAGATATGTTTACTGTTTCGGTGAACATCCTGGGTATAGTTCTGCTCCTAACAAGCTCATTGGGAATCTTCAGCATAATGGTTGTAGAGTCCCTTAGCAGAAGACGTGAAATTGCTCTTGAAAGAGCGCTCGGGGCATCTCAAAGCCTGGTTGTACGTGAATTCGGCGGCTGGTCGCTGACGCTGAGCCTTATGGGCGCGGTAATCGGAGTAATTCTCGCGCTTATTCTGGCGGCACCGGTTATGAGCAGTATTTCTCCGCTGCTGGGTGAAATTTCCGGAGAGATGCAGGCTGACTCCGGGATCTCCGTTTCAGCGCTGCTGATTTCGCTTGCGCTTGCACTCGGGTTCGGCGGTATTCTGGGGCTGCTTCCTGCTGTCTCAGCGGTAAAAGGCAATATTGCCGAGACCATCCGCGAAATATAGATGCACAAAAGGACAACGCGTATGAAAACTACACGAATACTGACATCAGTTATTGCAGCAGCGGTTATTTTTACCGCTGCTGCTGCTGCAGACACCATCAGTTCAGTTTCTCAGGTTGAGCAGACTGCGCTGATGAACAACCTTGACTACAAAACAGCGGTGCTTGAGGTGAAAAAATCAGAGAACGCGCTTGAAGGAACTTTCAAACTCGACAGTTCATCTATCGGACTCAGCGGCTCATACGGAAGCACGGACGGAAACCTGTCTGCCGACGACCTTTCATGGAAAGCAGCTGCTGCCCTGCCTGTTATAGAACAGCTCAGTCTTTCAGCGGCTGTCGACCAGGATCTGACCGGTACATTCGGACTGAATTTCAGCCCGCTGAACCATTCCGGTACTGCAGAATTGTCGGTTCTGGATTATCATCTTAAAATAGAAGCAGCTGCGTACAAAGCCAAAGAAATTACTGATTCTGCGGTTGCGGCATACCTTGAATGGGCCGCAGCAAAAGAAGATTATAAAATTCAGAGCAGCACCGTCGAGGTTAAAAAGACACTTTACGAAGATGAACGCGTCAGATACGACAAGGGAGAATCTGACCTTGATGCAGTCCGCAGCGCTTTTACGGACTGGTCGGAATCAAGAACGGCACTGAACACCGCTCTGAACAGTCTGCAGAATGCGGAAACAGAACTCTACGCGGCGCTGAATGTTGATCCTGAGACCACCGAACTGGTTCAGCCCGCAGAAGAAACACTGCAGCAGCTTATCACCGAACTGCAGAAGCATATAGATTCTGCGAAGCTGTCCGTCGGAGACAGTTATGCAGTTCAGTGCGCTGACGCGGCCGTTAAAAGTTACGAGGCCCAGCTTAAAAACACATGGCTGTTCGAACCGGATTTTACATTGAGCGGGTCGCTTTCGATATCCCCTGACAGCAGTGTCCCGGCGATGACCGCAACCGCAGCCGTGAGCTTCGGTCTCGACAGCTGGAAGGCTGATGAACGCGATGAACTTTCCGACGGACTTGAAATCAGCCGGAGCCAGGCTTTGCAGACAATGAACTCCGAACAGCTTAAGCTTAAGCAGGCAGGCACCTCGGTTGAAAATGCATCTATAAACTACGAAGTTGCAGAAACCGAACTTGAACAGGCGAAGGAACTGGCTGAAGAGGCTCGCATTCTGTACAGCATCGGCGAATATTCGGCAGCGGAACTTGAAGAAACAGAACTTCAATACAGCCAGTCTCAAAATAATTTATTCAAAGCGGCTGCCGAACATTATAAAGCGTTGAGAGCCCTGTCTGCATATTCCAATTGACGAACGGGCCGTTATGCAATAAGTTCAGTGTATGGCAGGAATCACATCAAAAGATTTAAAGCAGAAGGTACTTGAACTTTACCATAAGGAACTTGAAATTCTTCCGGAAGATCTTGGCGGGGTTCCGGTTTTCGATGAACCGGATACGCGGATAGCTTCGTCTGACGATCATGCAATCATGATGTTCAAAACCGTTATTGGTGACTTTCACTGGAGTCCGCAGGAAGCTTTATTAAAGGCATTTCCAGCCGGATCGAATGCCGGAGAAAGCATTCCCGAAGTCCGATCGGTAATCAGCTGGTGCCTGCCGGCATCACAAGCGGCGCGTGAAGCCAACCGCAAAGAGAATTATTATCCCTCCCGAAGCTGGGCCTGGACACGAACGTTCGGTGAGCACATGAATGACAGGATCAGGGCCGGAATCGCCCGATGGCTGACCGGGCTTGGGTACCCTTCATGCGCCCCGGTACAAATGGAAGGATTCGGGTTTATTGAAGACAGCCCTGTAGGCGTTGCTTCACCATGGTCGGAACGTCATTATGCCTGGGCCGCAGGCCACGGAACATTCGGCATTTCAGGAGGTCTGATCACCAGGCGCGGAATAGCCCACAGACTCGGCAGTGTCGTAACCTCGCTGAAA
>QKCC01000283.1 GCA_003245835.1 Spirochaetales bacterium
CCCTGCCGAGCCGCTCTTTCTCGCTTCCGGCAGCAGACAGTTTTTTCAGCAGGGCATCACGGGTTTCAGTTTGCCGCAGGAATTCACTGTAATCCCCGGAAAACCTGTCGTACTCATCCGGTGAATAGCTGCCTGTCGAGAAAACGGCAAGCGCCTTTTCCCGCTCCTCATGATACCGCCGGACCTGCCGGGTCTCTGATTCAATCCGCTCACTGATAATGCCGGCCCTGTGCTGCAGCGAAATGAACTCGTCTCTTCTTTTTTTAAGGACTGCTTCAGATTCTGCGATCCGTTCAGCTTCGTGCCTGAAAAATTCATTGTCACTGCGGGCTGACCCGGCAGGCGCCGGATGCTCAACCGAGCCGCATACAGGACAGGGCCGGCCGTCCTCAAGCCTTGCGGCAAGCTCGCCAATGCCGTTCAGAATCTCAGCATCGATCTGACTTCTTCTGAGTTCTTTTTTCTGACTTTCGATCTGAGCATAAACCTGATCAAGATCGGCGAATGATTTCATCCCCTCTTCAATTCCGGCTTTTTCTTCATTGAGGTCTTTCAATGCTGATTCCGAAACCTTTTCCGACGATTCAAGCTCCCTCAACGTTTTGAATGCGGCGGACAAACCCGACATTTCTTCGACATTCAGTTTTCCGCTGCCGGACTTCTCCAATTCAGCCTGAATGGAAGCATACTCAAGGCCGGTCTGTTCCGCCGAGCGTTTCAGTTCATCAGCTGCATTTTCCGCCTGCAGTATACGCTTTTTCAGGGCTTCGGCTTCAACCCTTGTGCCGCTGAGTTTTGCGAGGTCCGAATACCAGGCAGCCTGTTCTTTCAGCTTATCAATCCCGCCGTATTCAGCGGAAACGGTTTCATACTCCTTCACTGCGGTTTTTAACGCACGGTCGGCTGCTTCATGAGCATGGGCCGCAGCCGCATACTGGCGTCCGGCACTTTCAAAATCAACTGTGAGATGATCATATATTTCAAGGATCGATTTAAACCTGTTCCGGCAGGATTCAAAAACAGCAAGCTCGGCCCTGCGCTTCTCAAATCCGGCTCCAGCCCCTTTCAGGTTCCGAAGATGCTCTTCGGCTGCACCGATTTCCTCATATAGTTTTTCAAGGGCAGTGTGCTCATTCAGTTTTAAATCGCTTTTTTCCACCTTGACCGAGAGTTCGGCAGCCGCTTTATCGAGGGTTTCGTAGTCCTCAGCAGCTTTATCGAGTGCCTCGATGGTCGCATCGGACAGTCCATCAAGCTTCCCTTCGATCATCGCTGTCTGCTCGGCCGTTCGGCTTGAAAGCCTGGCCGCGTTGGAGAACAGATCAAAGCGGTTCAGCCTGAAAAGCTCCATCAGCATCTCGGTCCTGCCCTTTTTTTCAAGGTGCAGAAATTCCTGAAACCGCCCCTGCGGAATAATTATCGTTCTGCGGAAATTGTCATAATTAAGCCCTATTATGTCCTCAGCAGAGACAGCGCTGTCCCTGTCAAACAGCGGAAGCCATTCACCCTTCTGTTGAACATACGCGCTTCTGCGCGGGGTCTCTATCTTTTCAAATTCCTTTTTATTCCGCTTTGCCTCAAAACTGAACCTGTACCTTTTATTCTTATGCAGAAAAGTAAAATCTATAAACATTCTGTCGGAAGACAGGTTCATCATGTTATAGTTCATCATTTTTGAAGAGAGCCGCTCAATCCTTCCGTAAAGAACGTAGGTGACCGCCTCGAGAACAGCGGATTTTCCGCTTCCGACCTTTCCGAATATGCCGAAAAGCTCAGCCCTGCATAGGGTATCAAAATCAATCTCGGTAAGGTTTCGATAGGAGTAGACTCCTTCAAGCACCAGCTTCTCAGGTCTCATCTTCTTCTCCGTTCAGGGCTGCAACCTCACGAAAGAGGTTCATAATCTGCTGATCCGCCGCCATGCCTTTTGCGTATTCAAAGTAGGACTTAAAAAGCTCTTCGACCGATTCAGTCAGATCCGGAATCCGCCGCGGCGCACCGGTCAAACCGCCTTCCTCAGAAGTACCGGGACTCAGGGGTACCACAGCTGTAATTCCGTCGTGTGCAGCGTACAGCCTTCGCCGGTCCGCCGCGCTTATGTATTTATCACATTCAACCAGAACTTCGACATAACATTCGGGGTTTTCGCCGAGCCAGCGGACTGCTTCATCTATGTCTGCAAAAGTTCTGCGCAGAATCCTGCGCCCGCTTTCAACCGGTGCAAACTTCAGTTCCGCCACCCCGCCCGGTTCAACCGAGACCAATACCGCCGATTTCTGCTGATCCTCTTCACTGAGGCCGAGGGCAAGCGGGCTGCCGGAGTAAACCGCCGGCGACTTTCCGTTTCTGACAGCACCGGGCCGGTGAAGATGCCCCAGAGCCGTATACTGGACCGCCTCCGGAATCAGGGCCGCGTCTATCAGCTCAAGACCGCCGGGGTGCAGAATGCTTCTTTCCTCATCGGGTTCATTCACGGACGGACCGGCAGCTTCGAACAGCTCGCCGGGAACACTTCTTTCAGCCATGAACAGATGCGCCGTAAGAATGTTTATACCGGATTTGTCACAGTATTTTTCGGAGAGTGCTTTCCATGCGTCTCCGAGAATCTCCGAAACAGCCTCTTCACGGCGGTCCGGGTCAAGGTATTTCCTTAGCCGGTTCTCATTCGCATATGGTGTGGTAATGATTCTGACCTGCGGCCGTTCCGGAATATCGAGAGTCATTATCCCCTTTTCGGGAAAAACCGCACGGACACCGCTTTCAAGCTCGACCGGGCCGCGGGTAAAATCGGGATAACCTATGAAGAATATTCCGCATTCGGCGGCCAGAGGATCCGGAGCTTCAATCCTGTCCGGTGAGTCGTGGTTGCCGGCAATAACAATTACTGGCCTGTGCCCATCGTCGGAGAGCTTCTTCAGCTCCCGGTAGAGCAGCTCGACAGCATCGTTAGGAGGATTATAGTTGTCAAAAATATCACCGGCAACAATAACAAAATCTACGCGCTCGTTTTCGGCCAGGATTCGCAGTTCCTCGAGCACAGCCTGCTGTTCAGGCAGCCTGCCGTATTCGGCAAGCCGGGCGCCGAGATGCCAGTCGGATGTATGCAGAAATTTCAAGAGTACTCCTGTACGGTTACATTAAATCTGGTTGAATTATACATTTTTTTGATTCTTCTGTGAATAAAAATCAGCTGCGGCTGTATTTCATGTTGAGGTGAATGATGATAGAAATCTCCAATGTATCAAAGACTTACCCTGAAAATAACCTGAAAGCGGTAGACGCCCTGAACCTGACCGTTCAGCCGGGTAAAATCTTCGGCTTTCTCGGCCCGAACGGCGCCGGAAAATCAACTACCATTAAAATGCTTACCGGCATACTTGCTCCGGACGAAGGGCGCATACTGATGAACGGCATTGATATTTCACGCAATCCTGTAGAAGCGAAACGCATCATCGGTTATGTTCCGGATGAAGCAGTTTTCTATGAAAAAATGAGCGGAGCGGACTTTCTGGCCTTCATTGCGGACATCTATGAAATGGACAGGGATTCCCGCCGGTATGCATTCGATATTGCCGCGGAGTTAAGCCTCACCGACAAACTTGCAGAACCGGTTTCGTCCTACAGTCACGGTATGAAGCAGAAGCTTTCGATTACCGCAGCACTGATGCACCGTCCCGGGATATTCATACTCGACGAACCCATGTCAGGACTTGACCCGCAGTCAGCATTCGTACTGAAAAAACTGATGAGAAGACTGTGTGATGAAGGCAAAACCGTATTTTTCTCAACCCACGTGATGGAAGTTGCCGAAAAAATCTGCGATGAGGTAGCTATTATCAGCCGCGGACAACTGGTTGCCTCGGGCAATCTTGAAAATCTCAGGAAGATAGATCGGCAGAAAACGACCGCAGGACATTCCGATACAGGCGCATCCGGCAGGACACCCTCGCTTGAAGAAATTTTTCTGGAGCTCACAGATGAAAACGATCACACTGCTTAAGGCAAGACTTAAAGGGAACCTCTTCAGCACCTCCTACCTGAAAGACCTGTACAGACGTGACAGACTCTGGGTCCTTCCTGCTGCGGGCCTCGGAATTGCCGCGGGCGCGGGATTTTTCATAGTTATGCTTTATCAAAACTACAAAGCTCTGTTCACTATGGGAGCCCAGGGAGGTGTTCCTGAAACCGTGATACTCATGTCCGGAATCATGAGCGGGCTGATGATATTTTTTGTCGGCACTCCGCTATGTCTTTCCAATATTTTTTATTCTAAGGATAACATTCTTACATCCTCACTTCCGGTAACCCCGGCGGAAATCATCGGTTCAAGGATGATATCGGTTTACCTGTTCACGCTTCCGATCCATCTTGCGGTTGTAATTCCTGCGATAGCTGTATATCTGCCGTCAGAATCAAGCCTGCCGGCCGTGATCAGTACAGTAGTATTCTGCCTCACTGGAACACTTGTTCCGCTGCTTGCGGCATTCGGAGCATCAGCCGCTATTGCCGGGCTTGGAAACCTTTCGGGTCATAAAACAGCAATCGAGCTTGCAGGAATGTCCGCCGCAGTACTTCTGCTGGGAGCCGTCCAGCTGACTGCTGCAAGATCAATGATGAGCAGCGGCGGCCTTTCTGCTGTTGCCGAGACACTGATGAAATATGCGGCCATGCTCGGCAGGATATTCTTCGCCTCAAAATGGACTGCGGCAGGCTTCACGGCCGGCGGGACAGTGGGGCTGCTTCTGTCGGCTGCATTCCGTGCTGCCGCTGCTATAACCGTGTCCCGCCTGCTTGCAGTCTCCGGATTCAAAATTCCGGCTCAGACATCAGGCGCAAGCGCAAAGGCCGTGCGGCGGAAAAGAAGCAGCGGTCAGGTTGAAGCATCTGCAGCCGTTGTATTCCGGCAGTCTTCCGTAACGGCTGCACTCATAAAAAGGGAATGGTCCGTGGTTAAGAGCAATTCCGCCTTTATTTTTGAAATAGCCGGAGAGGTTCTCATACTGCCGATATTGCTGACCGTCTTCTATTTTTCGATGCCCGGAGATATAAAGGATTTTATCTTCGAAGCTGCAGGAAACTCGGAAGTTATACCGCTGATCGTTATGGCAATGATGATTATCATGAACTCAATCAATTCAATATCATCGACTTCACTGTCCAGGGAAGGAACGTCGTTTGCCGTAAGCAAGGCAATTCCCGTAAAGGGAAGCACCCAGGTAAAGGCAAAGATGTATTTTCACCTGATACTGCTGACTGCATCATGGTTTCTGAACCTGGTAATTCTGGTGATAATGCTTAAGATACCGCCGGTTCATCTGGTATACCTTATTCCGGCCGGCCCGGCAGTAGTGCTGCTTGGGTTCTGTGCCTCTATCCATATTGATCTGATGAGACCTGTGCTGAAATGGTCGCACCCCCAGCAGGCCATGAAGCAGAACATGAACGTACTGATTGGAATGGGATTCGGCCTTCTGATCTGGGCAGGACTCGTCATTCCAGGAGCAGGACTTTATCTTGCCGGACTCCGGCCGGTTCTCTGCGGGATTTCAGTTCCCCTTATTGCCGGCGCCCTCGATGTTATTCTGATTCCGCGAATTCTGAAATATTCAGAAAGCAGGTATATTGAGATAACTGTTTAAGCCGCGTATAATGAATGAGTGAAAATAAGTGTCGTTATACCGGCAAAAAATGAAGAGGAGCTCCTTCCGAACCTGCTTGAGAGCATCCGGGCACAGGACTTCGACGATTACGAAGTGATAGTAGCCGATGCCCTTTCAGACGACCGTACGCGTGAAATTGCGGCACAATACGGCGCGATGGTAGTTGACGGAGGAATGCCGGCTGTCGGACGAAACGCCGGGGCACGGGCGGCCTCGGGCGAAATCCTTGTATTTCTGGATGCGGATGTTATAATACCTGAGCACTTCCTGAAAAACCTGTACACCGAAATGCAGGAACGCTATATCGACGTTGCCACCTGTGCAATTATTCCGCTGTCGGATATTCAGCTGGACAGGATAATCCACAAACTCATCAATTTGACTATATTGGCAAACCTCAGGGTGGATCCAAAGGCTTTCGGCTTCTGCATTTTTATAACGAAAAGACTGTTCAACAGGATAGGCGGGTTCGACGAAACAATCAAGGTTGCCGAGGACAATGACCTGGTAAAGAGGGCATCTGCTTTCAGACCCCTCAGATTTCTGAACACGGTCCACCTGCACGTCAGCGTCCGAAGGTTCGAAAAAGAGGGAAGGCTCTGGTATATGGCCAAGGGCATCGGGCTCAACGTGTACAGAACCTTCAAGGGTGAAATCAGATACGGTAATGATATAGTCTCGTATGATTTCGGCAACTATGACAAGAACAGCAATTCACACCAGACTCTCGACCGCATTGAAAACGGACTGATCAAAATAGAGAAAAACTATAAGCGCTATATTGCCAATATTAATACATGGGGATCTGTTGATTCGGAAGAAGAGAAAGAAGGCCACAGAAAATTCAGACGCCAGATAAAAACAATCGTCAGAGACCTTCGCGGTACACTTACAAGTTCCAATAAAAATAAAGACTCTTAATTTCCGTTCTTGCGGCTGTTATTCAGATTTGCATTGGTAAGAAAAGTCCTCGCATAGTCTGCTATGAACAAACCGAGCTTTCTGTGTTCCGACGCCTCAAGGTGTATTCCGTCAAGTTCGGATGCCCTTATTATACGCCCGGAATCAATGTAACCGCAGCCTTCAGTCTCGGCAAGATGCCTGAGGCCCTCGCTGAACCCGACAATCTTTTCCGCCTCCATACAGTAAAGACAATCTTCGACCTGTACTTCATTGATTGGAACAGCGCCGATCAGAATTATCTCGGCTGCAATATCGCCTGCTGAATCCCGGCTGCCTCGGATTATTCTGATCATTTCAGAGATTCCGGCAAGAATATCGTCAATCCGGATATCCGATTCAAAACATATATCGTTTACACCAAGAAAAATTATTATTACATCAAGCGGACCGTTCTCATTAAGTGATGTTTCAAAAGATGAACGGCTGTCAAGAACCCTTCGCCCGTTCAGACCGTCCTCAACGATTCTGAAACCGTCGCCTAGCGTCCGGCTTAAAACACCGGGCCATCGTTCCTTCTCGGAAAATCTGAGTCCGTTCACCGGGTTGTATCCCCAGGTATTTGAGTCGCCGAAACAAAGTATTCTGTACATAATCCGCCTTATAAGTATAGGAAACCAGAGAATGAAAAGCAAACGCAGTCGAGCAGTTCCTGCTACTTGACTATGGCTGATATTTCCTTAAAAACAGGGGTACCTGACACCCTGCACAGCTCAAACAGAATGGACTCATAACAGCTGATAATTGCACCTTCTTTTTCCCAGCGCTTCATCCCAATCATATAGTCCGCTTCCTTTCGCGATGAAATACAGTCAGCAATCATTACAACATTATAACCGGCAGCTGATAGATCGACTGCAGTCTGGGTAACGCATACGTGGCCTTCAATACCTGCGATGATGACGTTCTTCCGTCCTAGTTTTTCAAGCTTCTCCTTGAATTCCGGGCAGTCGTAAGAACTGAACGCAGCCTTCTCAATCCACGGAAGTTCTTCCGGGTTGCCATAGCCGAGCGCGGCGGATATCCGGCTGTCGGTGTTGCCCAGCCCCCTGCTGTACTGCTGGGTAGTCAGAATAGGCAGACCAAGCGCTTTTACACCCTGTATAAGTTTTATTGTCTTTTCAACAAGTTCTCCGCTGTTATACATATGGGGCAGCAGTCTTTCCTGAAAATCGATATTAACAAGTACGCTGTCTTCAGCCAGTATTCTCATAGTTCCTTCCTGTATTTTCGAAATAGGCCCCTGAACTGATCATAAGTCAACGATAGTTTTTCGGCGGCAAGCTTCTGGTTGCTGTCGCTCTCATCGAGGGCGCGTTTGAGATAGCTTATCTCAATTTCTCTGATATTACTACGGAAATCACCCAGTTTGGGCAAAGTAGATACTGTTTTTTCAATATAGCCGCCGGGAACCCGGGTTGTGACAGATTTATCATCCGATTCAATTACATCAAAGGGGTTCCTGAACGGGTCTATGGTTAATTCTTCAAGGTACGGCCCCTCACATTTGTAAACCGCCCGCTCTATAACATTTTTCAGCTCGCGGATATTTCCGGGCCATGAATAATTATTAATTAATTCCCTGACCTTGTCGGAAAAAAGAGGCGCTGCAGTAAGTCCGAGTTCATTGGACATGCGTTGACAGAAATGTTCGGCAAGCAGCATTTTATCAATGCCGCGCTCTCTCAGGGGGGGAAGAAACAGGACTTCAAAAGAGAGCCGATCGAGGAGATCCCGCTTAAATTTGTTCTGTTCGCAAAGCTCCGGCATATCCTGATTTGTCGCGCCGACAATACGCACATTGACCTCAACGGTCGTTGAACTGCCTACACGCTCAAAACTGCCGTATTCTACAACACGGAGAATCTTTTCCTGGACCTCAAGAGGGATCAGCCCCATTTCATCAAGAAACAGGGTTCCCCCGTCGGCTTCTTCGAATCTTCCTTTTCGGGCTTTTCCCGCCCCGGTATAAGCACCGGTAGCATGCCCAAACAGTTCCGTTTCGATAAGCGTCGGCGGTAATGCTGCACAGTTCAATGCGATGAAAGGGGCCTCCCAGCGCCCGGACAGGTAATGCAGCCTTGATGCCGCTAATTCCTTTCCGGTTCCCCTCTCACCTATTATCATTACAGATCTGTTTACTCCGGCCGCCCGGCTTAATTCTGCCTGAAAATTAAGGAAAATCTCAGATTCTCCCAGAGCTTCGCGTTCGAAGAATCCGGGATAGTTCATGTAGGTATAATTTACCATGCAATGGTATTTTTTACCAGTCTAAATTTAATAAAATGGCAATATTTACCATTTTATTCGGTTAAAAATGCCATTTAAGTCAGAGTGCTAACAAATTTAGTATTTTTTCCTTTGTTAAAAGGAAAAAACAGCCCGTTGAATATTGCTGCAGCGGTCCAACAGTCATGAAAAACTGAAAAATTCATCAAATTTCGATTGGTTGGTGACAATTTTTTCTTTTTGGCATGTTTAATGCATATATGTAAGTACCCAAAACCAAATGATATTACGGAGGAAAAACATGGGAGTATTTACAAGATTCAAAGACATAGTAAATTCCAACATTAATTCAATGCTGGACAAGGCTGAAGATCCTGAAAAAATGATCAACCTGATGATACGCGAAATGGAAGACACGCTCGTTGAGCTGAAGACATCCTGTGCGGCATCGATGGCGGATAAAGCAAAAACCGAAAGAGAACGTGATGTCCTGAAAGAAAAAGTGGAACGATGGGATGGAAGGGC
>QKCC01000054.1 GCA_003245835.1 Spirochaetales bacterium
AATACCGAAGTGACCGAAAGGTTGCTTCGGTTTTTTTATGTGTAATGAAAGGATTTATCCTCTTAAACAACACCGAACCAGCCACAGACCAGGATGGGAATAACGAGATATTATTCTGCTTTTTGAATCTGATAGTTCAAAAATACGATATCCCCCATACGGGGGATACCCTCTTCAATCCAATATTGAAATAATACGGTGATTCATCAATATATATAATATACCCGTAAGGAGTCCCCGGCTTGATTTATCGGAATGGAACAATGTTCAGGCTCTCACCTGTAAATGCTTTAAATGCAGAAAACAAAGTACTTAACTTCCTCCTGAAAGGTGAAGAAATACACTCAGTTTTTCAGACAGTACATAGCCATGTTTTTTTTACAAACAAGCGTATCATAACTGCCGGCTTTCAGCACAGAGACGATGAGGCTCCTGATTATTTCTCTATCCCTTACAGTAAAAACCGATGGTCGCTCGGGGCGTAATGGCGGTATAAAAAAACCGCCTGCCGAATATAGACAGGCGGCTTTAAAGCTATTTGATTCTGTTGTAAACGTACTGATCCACTGTGATACCAAGCTTAGCGGCTTCCTCAAGGTAGTACGACCGTTCGTCTTCACCCAGCGCTTCCGGCGGGAATGCACCTTTCATTGTCATTTTGTTATTCACAAACATCTTTGTGAACAGAAAAGCCGACTGCCCGGTTACATAGGATTCATGTGTAATTCCGGCTTTTCCGAAAGCTTCAGACAAACCGGGTGAATTAACAAAACTGTCTATGCGCGTTTTCTTTCCGTTTTTTACACCTTCAACCCGTACACGAAATGCACCTTCGTCGCTTATCATTCCTTCGTCAAGCACTGCCTTTATTTCATCGGGATATTTGGGCGCCGGCGGGGTAAGCCTTGAAATCAGGTCCATAGGAACAATCCTGGTACCTTTTACCTCGATGGCTTCATCCGAAAGAAGTCCCATCTTATAGAATGCCTCGGCCAGTTCCAGCGCCGGTCCCCCGTATCTGAAATTAACGAACTTTACCCCTTTCAGGAATTTGTCCGCGAGCAGCCCCATGGTAACCGGTTCTTCATGTTCATGGTCGACCGTTCTCCGTTCTCCCAATCCGGGATAATACTCAATCCTTGGTTCGTTGAAGGGTTTGACAAATTTGAACTTTCCGTTCTCGTACCGAATCGGGTCAGCTGCCATATCGCCGAAAGCAGTTGCCGGTGACCACCAGAACGGGATGAACTTTTGGGACCATACAGCGTCGTAGACGGTGATTTCGATACTTTCGCAGCTGTCAAGCTGTTCAACCGCGCCCCTGGTAACTACATCAGCAAGTCCGGGCGAAGAGCCGGTGTTGATGATAGCGGTGAGTCCCTTTTTTTTGAATTTTTCATCATATCCAAGAGAACGCTCAACCGCCTCTACAAATCCGAGATCAGCGACAGGACCTGAAGCCATATCCTGATAACACGCACCTGCCTGCAGGGCTGCTTCCATCACATTAACATTAAAATCCGGGGCAAGACCGTTTACTATCAGTTCCGCACCGTCTGCTGCTGCCACAATTTCAGAAATATTTCGGGCGTTAACCCGCCTGCCCTTTGCCTTCGAAAGGGTGGTTTCCATTTCACGAACAGCCGCCTCATCATAATCAGCACATATTATTTCTTCTATCGCGGGCTCTTCATTAAGCCTTTTCGCGATGGTGCTTCCCTGGGCACCTACCCCAATCACCATGACCTTTTTCATTTTATTCTCCTCAGCGATTAATCAGAAGTTAAATCCGATCTTACAGAACTCCGTTTGTATACCAGGGATGTTCGAATTTGAGGTTATTCTTTTCAACCTTATGCATGGCTTCCTCAACTATCGTAAGACCTTTCTCCAGCACATCCTCATCCACCGTAAGCGGAGGATACATCCTAATTCTGGCCTCTGAGTCCCATATGAACCAGGCCCCCATATCCAGAGCTTCGCTCGCAACAGCAAAAGCAATATCTTCATCCGGCTTTCCGGTATCTTTATCAATTATTGAAGCGCCAAGCAGGAACCCGAGTCCCCTTGACTGGCCGACAATCCCGAACATATCAGGCCACTTGTTCATCCTTTCTATTACCTTTTTCCCGAGCCTGGCGGTTCTTTCAACAAGTTTGTCCCGTTCCATGATTTCAAGCGTCTTAATAGCTGCAGCACATCCGGAGGGAGTTCCTGCGAAGGTGCTTCCTGAATGCCCTTCGTTATGGCTGAGCACCTCATCGGTTGCCTGAACTGCAGCAATCGGCTCTATTCCGCCGGTAATATGCTTCCCGATAACCAGAATATCGCAGTCGGCATGCATGTGTTCGATTGCCCACATCTTTCCGCTTCTTCCCATTCCGGCCAGAACCTCATCCGAGATCAGTAGCCAGCCGTATTTATCAGCCATTTTTCGCAGAGCAGGAATAAAACTCTCGTGGGGAATCCAGTTTCCGCCTTCCGACAGAATTGGTTCCATCAGAATACCCGCTATGGAATCCGGATCTGCAACCGATTTAAGAACAAATTCCTCAATGTACCAGAGCACATACTGGGTATACTGCTCAAACTGCATTCCGGCAGGGATATCATAACTTATAGGAAACGGAACCGTTATTACACCGCCCCGCCAGGCTTCAAAACCTTTCCTTCGATGCGCACCCCTGTTGCTTCCGAGCATACGGGCCCCTATGCTGTCACCGTGGAACTGCCCTTCAAATGTGATAATCAGGGGCCGTCCCGTATAGGCTATGGCGTAACTCACCGCTGCCTCGGCAGCTTCAGTTCCGGATATTTCAAAATTAACCCTGGTCAGTTTATTTCCTTCATTGGGTGAGAATTCGACGAGTCTTTCGGCGAGGTCATATCTTAGAGGATGCTCATATACAAAGCCGTACTGATTCATGGCGACAGATACTGCTTCAATTATTTCGGGGTTCCTGTTTCCAACAGGATTTGAGGCCCAGCCGGCATGAAAATCTATTATCCTGTTGCCGTCGGCGTCAATGATATAATCCCCGTCGCTTCCGACGTTGATCATCTGCGGCGATAGTTTTATACGCCTGTTCCTGAGTTTTGCGGCTTCTTCTTCAAAAGACGCCCCCCCTTTAAAAAGTTTTGGCCCCTTTTTTAAAACCTCAAGGCTTTTAGGTCCCGGCAGATTCATATTCATCAATATCGCCTCCTACATACAATCTCGATATTCGAAGTATTAAACAATATTATTGCTGTATTTAGTGATTGTCAATGAATTATTAACGAATATAGTTAAAAGAATCTAAAACTGTAAAAAAGGAGCTTCTGACTCCAGCCAGGAATGCTATTCGTCCGGTTCTTCCTCGCACAGGTTTTCTTCAAATATTGTTCCCCACGAGTAGTTATCCTTTTCATAGTTAACGATTATAGATGTCTGTGTCTGAATAATACCTTCAATATTATGTATTTGATCATAGATTAATGTGCGAAGCTCATTCATGTCCCTGACAATAAAATCCATGTCAATATCGGCACTTCCTGTCATCAGGGCAACATATGTAATCGATTTTATATTCTGCAGCTTCTCAATTATATTCTTCATTTCCTTTACATTGACAAGCAGCTTAATATTGCCGACGACTCCGAAACCAAGCCTTGACGGATCACTTACAGCGACTATCTGAATGATCCCCTTTTTAATCAGGGCCTGAGCGCGGGTTCTGATGGTTGCCTCAGAGATATTCAATTTTTCTGCAATTTTTGTGTATGCCATTCTACCGTCTTTCTGCAGAAAACATATTATTTTGGAATCAATTTCATCAAAATCAACGTTTGCTCTATTCATATTAAGTTCATCCTTTTCCTGATTATACCATAACACATAATAGTACTCAGCCGCCCAGGAATCAACAGGCTGCCGGACAATTATACTTTGATTTTCGATAAATTTATAGTTATATTACACGAATTACATTAATTTTTATGATGTATTATTTGAATATAGTTGCGATGTTAAAATATGCGTGTTACAATTTCCATAATCTTATCAATATCAGGAGGAACAGTTTATGGAACAAGTCTATGAGCATGGCAACTGGGTTATTTTCGGTGTAGGCATTTATATGCTGATCATGCTTTACATTGGTTATGTAGCTTCCAAGAAGGTATCCGCGACTGCAGATTATGTTGTAGCAGGCCGCAGACTAAATCTATTTTTAGCGACAGGAACTATGCTTGCGACCTGGTTCGGGGCCGGAACAGCCATGGGAGGAGCGGGTAACGCTTATCTGTTCGGTAACCAGGGAGTAATTTTTGATCCCTGGAGTTCGGTTGTCTGTCTGGTGATTCTTGCACTATTTTTTGCGAAGCTGATGCGCCGGGGCAGATACCTGACCATAGCCGATCTGTTCCATCTTCGGTATGGAAAGACAATGGGTCTTATGTCGGTTGTGACTCTGGCAATAAGCGAGATGGGCTGGCTCGGATCACAGCTTGTAGCCTTTGGAACTATTATTCACTTTTTTACCGGTATGCCGCTGCTGCTTGCCATAGCCATTTCAACCTTGATTGTAACAATATATACCTATGCCGGAGGAATGTGGGCCGTATCAATCACGGATGTCTTCCAGATGATTATCGTCATTGCCGGACTTATTCTTCTTCTTGTAATCGCAGTACCAAAAATCGGCGGATGGGGTTCGATTTTCTCCAACAGTCCTGACGGAAACTGGAGCGGAATCAACCAGTGGTCATTCTTCTATACGCCTGAATCAGCCGCCGACCCGGAAATCGGAAATGCCGGCTACTTCTTCTATACAGGCCACAAGGGTATTTTCTACGCCCTGGCTGCCTGGCTTTCACTCGGGTTCGGAGCTTTGACAGCCCAGGACACACAGCAGAGACTGCTGTCCGCAAAGGATGAAAAAACCAGTGCATTGTCAACATTATTTGCTGCCGGCGGATACGTCGTGTTCGGTATGATGCCTGTAATAGCTGGTATGCTGTACTACAGAATAAATCCCGACCTCAGTGTTGATGACGCGATGAGCAAGATCCTTCTGCTTATGTCAGTCAAATACCTTCCGACAATAGCGACGGTAATTTTTGTCAGCGCACTTGTTGCAGCACTTATGTCGTCCGCTGACAGTGCAATCCTCGCAGCTTCGTCCGTCATCGGCTATAACGGCTATAAGCTCATAAAGCCTGACGTCAGCGATGCAAAGACATTAAAACTTACAAAACTGATGGTACCGACAGTCACGATTGTTTCTCTTGTTCTGGCCCTATGGTTCCAGGTTATCTTCAACCTGATGGTTATCGCCTGGACCCTGCTTCTGGTTTCACTCTTTCCATCCTATATTGCCGGTTATTTCTGGAAGAAAGCAAACAGAAACGGAGCAATAGCATCATATTTCGGAGGAATGGTTACGTGGATTCTGGCATTCCTCGCCTACCTTCCTGCCACTAAAGAGGCAAACACCGATGTTATACCCGGAGTGACTGGTGTTTATTGGGACTGGGCCATGTGGGACTCACTTTACATTGCCTCCATTTGGGGTTTAATCGGCGCTTTTGTAGCCCTGATCGTAGTATCCCTGGCCACACAGAAGAAGAACGCACCGCTTCCTCTGGTGGATATCGACGGGAATCCTATGGCGATCAAAAACT
The DNA here is from genome assembly GCA_003245835.1 of Spirochaetales bacterium. GTDB lineage: Bacteria > Spirochaetota > Spirochaetia > UBA9216 > UBA9216 > Thalassospirochaeta. Next base: position 5,665 of record QKCC01000054.1, read on the forward strand.
GGACTATTTTCAGCGGCTTCAAGAATAAGGGCTGAAACACTCTCTTCAGGGACAACAAAAAGAGGTTTAACCTCACAGCGCGGGGACTTCGCTCATAGGTTCCCGCGCTTTTTTATTATAAGCGGTTCGTCCTGATCATCCGGCTGTCTTCATCCTGAACGGCGCCGCTGGTAACAACCGCATTTGAAACATCACCCACCCTTTCCTCGCCTTCGGGGGCTTAATTTTCAAGTAACTGTTTTAATGCAGCCGACCGAAAAGGTCGACCTGACTTTGCTGCCGTTGCCTATTGATTAATCCATTTTTTTGTTATATACGTAGCATGCTACGCATATTCATAATACCGGAGCGTAAATATGAAAGAACAGGACCTAGGTTTTCTTGTACACGTTATTGCAAACCACATACACAGGAATGTAAACCGCGAGATGGAGCAATTCGGCATCACCAGCAGACAGGGGAAATTCCTCGGCTACCTGAATGATCACAAGGGACATAATGTCAGTCAGAAAGAACTGCAGAATTATTTTGATATTACCCACCCCACAACCGTAGGTATTGTACAGAGACTTGAAGCAAAGGGCTTTGTCCGTACCCGTATTGATGAAAAAGATAAACGGTCCAGAATCGTCGAACTGACTGCAGGTGAACAAAAGATCCATAAAGCCATGATAATGCTGAGGGCTAAAACAGAGAAGGAGCTTTTCAACGGCTTCAGTACTGAAGAACGGGAACAGCTCATCAACCTGCTGCTGCGGGTATACAGAAACACCTCCGGCGAACCTATCAAATAAGGAAATTAATTATATGGGACTTGATCGATCGATTTTTGAAAGCATGCCCGTTCCCCGGGCGATTCTGAAAAGTGCAGTTCCGGCCATTCTCGGAATGGTTGTTACCCTTATTTATAACATAGCTGATACCTATTTTATCGGGCAGACCGGAAACCCGCTGCAGGTTGCAGCCGTCTCGCTTGCAATGCCTGTTTTTCTGCTCTTTATGGCTACAGGCAACCTTATCGGAATAGGCGGAACATCGGTCATCTCAAGATCTCTCGGTGCAAAGCGGAACGAACATGCAAGACATGTCTCAGCTTTCTGCTTCTACTCGTCAATTATACTCGGAATAGTCTTTGCACTCATATTCTGGCTTACGATGCCTTTTATCCTTGAAATAATAGGGGCCAGTCCTGAAACAATCGAGTATGCGCGGCAGTACCTGATGATAGTAGCCCCGAGCGCCCCCTTCGTAGTCCTTTCTGTATCTTTCAGCAATATCGTCCGGGCTGAAGGAAAATCGAAGGAGGCAATGATGGGCGTAACAATCGGTACAATCGTCAACATCGTGCTCGATCCGATTATGATTCTGAAAATGGATATGGGAGTCGGCGGAGCGGCGCTGGCCACACTTATAGGCAATGCCGCATCATCGGTTTATTACATGTACTACCTGCTTCGCCGAAGCGCAGCCCTGTCCATAGCTCCGGCAGACTTCCGCATCAGGGACGGCGTTCTGCGAGGCGTCTTCGCAATAGGGATTCCCGCCGCGCTGAACTCGGTGCTGATGAGCGCCTCGAACATACTTATGAACAATTATCTGGCCGGGTACGGCGATATCCAGATCGCAGCAATGGGTGTGGCAATGAAGGTCTTCATGATCGTGATAATGCTTCAAATCGGCCTCGGAGTGGGTGTACAGCCCCTGCTCGGCTACAGTTTCGGCGCAAGGGATTATTCCCGCTTCAGATCGATTATGAAATATTCGATTATTTACTCGGTATTGCTTGGGACCTTCCTGACCCTTGTATGCCGGCTTGGAGCAGGATTTCTTGTCAGAAGCTTCATAGATTCGGAGGAACTATACGGGTTCGGAGTCCGTTTTGTCAAAGCGCTTCTGGTGGCAGGTCCAATTGTCGGAATCATGTTTGTGCTCATGAACTCAATCCAGGCTATGGGAGCCGCCCGGGAATCATTGATTTTATCGCTGAGCCGTCAGGGAATAGTCTTTGTACCTTTTTTGATAATAATGAACCATGTATTCGGCTTATACGGAATTATATATTCCCTGCCTGCCGCCGATGTTTTCACACTTTTTCTTGCATGGCTTCTTTATACGGTTATTGTCAAACGCGCCATGAGGCAGCAGCCGTCGCCTGAGGAAACGCTACACACGACGGGATAGGCTGTTTCCGTTTCAGAGCAGCGCTGCTCAACCCGGTATTTGCTCGAGTTCATGCAGAACCAGCGAAGATATACCCAGAGCCCCGGCATCATTGGTATGTTCAGCCTGCAGTATCTTTACATTCCTGCCGCTGACTGAAAAAGCCTTGCTTCTGATTTCGGCTTCGAGCGGCTTCAGAAGAAAATCACCCATATTCGAAACCCCGCCGCCTATTACAACAGCCTCAGGATTGAACAGCGTTACGACGTTTGCAATTCCGAGACCGAGGTTTTTTACAAGATGATTAAATGCAGCAACGGCAGCCGGGTTCCCCTGTTCATACAGCTGCTGCAGCTTTTCGGCAGGGATTGAGAACAGATCCTGCAAAGCCTTACCTGACGCAGCTTCATATAGCGAGATATCGTCTGAAAGCATTATATGGCTCAGCTCGCCGGCAGCGCCGTCTGCGCCCCTGTAAAGTTCGCCGTTGATAAAAATACCGCAGCCTATTGCAGTACTTATGCTTATATAAAGAAAATTTCTGAACGTCCTGCCTGCACCGAATGCGGCTTCACCCGCGGCCGCAGCGCGGGCATCATTCTCGGCAAACACAAAACAGCCGAATCTCTGTTCCAGAAGCTTCCTTATATCGATATCAATCCAGTCTTTAAGGTTCGGACACTCAACTGAAACTCCGCGGCTGATGTCGACAGGCCCGGGCAGGGCTATACCGATTCCGGACAGCTGCGCAGCAGACATCCGCCTTTTTTCAAGAATCCTGTCAACCGAGCTGTAGATGTTATCCAGAATACATGAAGCACCGCTGTCGGCTTCAGTATCAATCCTGAAATGTTCCAGCACACTGAATTCTTTTTCGTACTCCGCAAGCATGAAGGCGATTTTTGTTCCGCCCACGTCAATCCCGATAATTGTCTGCATACAGGACTCCGTTAAACCTGAGGCTTCCTGAACTGCGGAAGGTATTCTTTATGGGCTTCAAGCATTTCATCAAACAGGATCCTTGCCAGTTTGTCCGAAGCAACGAGCGGATTAATTGTCAGCGCCAGAATCCCGGTATTGTAATCCCCGGTTACAGCGGCTTCGGCTGATACCCTTTCAAATGATTTTATCTGCTGTATAAGGCCTTTGATGGAAACAGGCAGTTCACCGACCGGTATCGGCACAGGCCCGTCTTTCGTGATCCTGCAGTTGATTTCCACAGCAGACTCGTCAGGAAGATCGGCTATCGCTCCCCTGTTCATTGTATTTACCGTCTGAATGTCGCCTTTGTCGTTGTATATGGAATTTATTAGGCTGCAGGCGGCATCGCTGTAATAGGCACCGCCCCTGCTTTCAAGCTGCGGGGGTTTTACAGCAAGATTCGGATCTTTATACAGCTCGAAAAGTTCACCCTCCATGGCCTTGACCCTTTCAGCCCTTGTACCGTTGTGCCGGTACTCCTCGAGTGATTCTGCTACCATCTCTGCGGTTTTATAGTAATACCGGTGATAGGGACAGGGCAGAATCTTCAGTCCGCGGATGAATTCAGGCTCCCACTCTATAGGCGGAATATTGCTCATAGTAATCCGGCCTTCGGATTTTATTATTATGTCCGGGACCTGATCCGAAATATCTTTGCCGTCCAGCCGGGTTTTCAAACCGAAAACCATGTGGTTTAACCCGGCAAAATCAACCTGAAGCCGGTCCGGTTCAACCCCCATGACCCCGGCCATTGCTTTGTGCACACCGAAAGGAACATTGCATAAACCTACTATCTTTTTGTGCTTCGAATACCTGAGCATGGCCTCGGTCACCATTCCCGCCGGGTTCGAGAAGCTGATAAGCCACGCATCAGGACAGACTTCCTGCATTTCTTCAGTTATTTCGAGTATTACGGGGATTGTCCGCAGCCCAAGGAACAAACCTCCGGCACCGTTGGTTTCCTGCCCCAGGACGCCGTGAGACAGCGGGATCTTCTCATCCTTTATGCGGCCGTCCATTCCGCCTACCCTGATCTGGGTGGTAACAAAATCCGCACCGGCAAGCGCGTGCTTACGGTCTATCGTGGTAAAAACCTGCATTGGAAGGCCGGTCTTTTCAACCATCCGCCGGGCAAGGGCCCCGACAATTTCGAGTTTTTCACGGCCTGTTTCTATATCAACCAGCCACAACTCCCGGACCGGCAATTCGGAATATCTTTTAATAAATCCCTCAACCAGTTCAGGGGTATAGCTTGATCCCCCGCCGATTGTTACAATTTTTATTCCTGCATCGTTCATATCAACCTCCGAAAATGTGACCGCACACATTTATATAATACTGAAAAAAACTCTCATGTCAAGGTCCGGCATGACTGACGGATAATCAACCCGGCGCCGAGAACCATCCCATCCATGGTATAATCCGTCCCGCTGATCCGGGCAAGTATCATTTGCGCAGCATTCTTGCCCAGCTGCTCAACCGGCTGCCGCGTTGTCGTAAGCGACGGAGTTATAAAGGCTGAATACTGCAGATCATCAAACCCTGCTACGGACAGATCGCCGGGTACTTTCAAACCGCAGTCGGAAGCAGCCTTAATCATTCCCATAGCCATATAGTCATTTGAACAGAAGACGGCAGTCGGCGGGTTATCGAGAGTCCTGAAACTGTTTAACGCTTTATATCCGCTTTCGAGCGACCAGTCGCCGGCAAAAACAAGTTTTTCATCATAGCTGATGCCGCTCCTGTCTAATCCGGCCTTATACCCTTCAAGCCGATCGGCCGCATTCACTTCGCGAATATTACCGCTCACAAAACCAATCCGCTTATGATTAAGGCCGATTAAATAATTGACAACATTCAATGCACTCCCGAAGTTGTCTACATCAGTATAACTGTAACTGTTATCCAGACATCGCCCTAGTACTACCGTAAAAGGAATATTATCGTTTACAAGCTTCGTTAAAAAAGAGTCCCCGGACAACGGCGCAAAAACAATCAATCCGTCGACCTTCCCTTCCTTGTAAAGATTTGAGTAATCCCTTTGCGCTTCGTCATCATGGAGTGAGCCCAGGAACAGGTTGTACCCTTTTACTCTAAGGTACTTTTCAACCGACAGCAGCAGTTCAATATAAAACGGGGCTGTAAGCAGGTATTCTTTTTTGGGAAGCACCACACCAATATTATTGGTCCGCTTATTGTTCAGAGCCCTCGCTGCAGCGTTTGGAACATAGGAAAGCTCCCTGATTGCTTCAAGCACCCGCTGTTCAGTCTCTTTTCTGACGTTTCCGCATTTATTCACGACCCGTGAAACTGTCATATACGAGACATTAGCCCGTTTTGCTACATCCTGCTGTGATGCCAATCAGTTATCTCCTCAAAAATCCGGCCGAAAAATCAACAGTCACACCCGGTACTGCAGGGAACGCCGGTTCCGCCGGTTTTTCAGTTAGCGCTTTGAATAAAAAAACGGCTTTCGGGTATTCTACCAGAAAGCCGTTATCTTTTCAAAGTACCCGGAACTTCTATAAATGTTCGTCAGGAAAAACTACTTCAACACCGGCATCCCTGAAAATCGTCTGATACTCTTCAGTTATGTTCCTGTCGGTTATTACATACCGGACATCGCCCGTATTAAAATATTTCGACAGGGCTATCTTTCCAAACTTCGACGAGTCGGTAAGTATAAAGGTTTCGGGACTCTTCTTTACAATTGCCGAGTTAATATCTGCCCGCATCATATCCCTGCCGGTAAAACCTGTGTCCCTTGCAAACCCGTCCACCCCGATGAAGGCCTTACTGAAATTCAGGTGGCTCAGGCATTCTTTCACCAGATTGCCGACTACACACTCGCTTTCAGGCTGGTAAATACCCCCAAGCAGAATAACGCGCCCTTCGGCATTTTTACCAATCTGCCTTGCAATAAAGGCGTTTGAAGTAATTATTGTGGTAGTTTTCCTTTCTTTAACGATTTCCTGGGCAAAAAGCGAGTTGATTGATCCCGATTCGATAATGATCGTTTCGCCTTCCTTTACGAACTGTACCGCCTTTCTTGCAATCATCAGTTTCTGCTCGTAATTAATACCCATACGGTGCGCAATGTCATCGGTTTCATCCAGAATGGCACCGCCGTGAACCCGTTTCAGGAATCCCTGCTTCTCAAGCGCCGTCAGGTCCTGCCGGATTGTAGCCTGGGAAACCTGAAGCCTGTCGGAAAGTTCATTTACGGCTACATTTTTTCCGTCAGACATTATATTCAGAATTTGCTTATGCCTTTTGTTCATACTTGTTCCAGTGTAAGTGCCGCGGCACCAAGAAGTCCCGCACTGTTCCCTAGGGCTGAAGGGCGGATTTCGATTTTATCATACATCATTTTTTTTACAAGAGATAAAAATTTTTCTTCTATCATATCAAAATAGATTTCACCGCAGTTTGTCAACCCTCCCCCGATTATAAAAATTTCCGGGTTCAGGACCTGGAACAGATTATAAACGCCGATACCTACAGCAGACGCTGAATCTGCGAGTACCTTCCTTGAAATTACATCATCATCCTCGAGTCCCCGCCGCATCATCATCCCGTTAAAATCATCAACATTGCTCAGGTCAACGCCAATTGATGATTTCTCGCCGGCGGCAAGGTACTTCCTGTACATCCCGGCAAGGTACTGTCCGCTCGAAAGCGACATCAGACATCCATGGTTGCCGCAGGAACACATCACATCGGAATGGGGATCTACAATCGTATGCCCGACCTCACCGGCAGTGCCTGTCATGCCGCGAATCAGCTTTCTGTCCACAATAATACCGCAGCCGACGCCCGTGCTGACGGTCAGAAATATCAGGTCTGAAAAATTCCTCCCCGCGCCGAACATAAGCTCACCGTAGGCCTGTGCATTTGCGTCGTTGTCCAGAATCACATGAGTCCTGAATTTTCTAGCCACCTTCTCGCGAATCGGGTAATTGTTGAAACCGGCCTTGAAATTACTAGATGTGATCAAAAGCCCCTTTTTGTAATTAACATGACCTGCCATACAAATACCTATACCCTGCAGGTCTTCATCCATTATTCCGTTATTATCAAGCAGCTCCCTTATGAGGGCTATAACACGGTTTGTGATGCCGTCGCAGTCAAGATCCTTATGATCAAAAACCTTTCGCTTATCAACTACAGTGCCGTCGGCATTGAAAATACCTGCCGACAGCTTTGTTCCGCCGAGGTCGACCCCGCAAAGATACCTTTTCATTCAAGCTCCGAAGATGTTTATACTGCCTCACGCTTCCGTTTTCTGCCGTAACTGTCAAGACAGAGAATTGTTACTACGACTATGCCCCTTATAACTTCCTGAATATACGGGCTGATCCGCAGCATATTCATTGAGTTTTCCATAACACCGAAGACGAGGTACCCGAGCATCGCGAGCGGAGCCCCTCCGACACCGCCGGCCAGCGAGGTACCGCCTACAACGACAGCACTGATAACAACCAGAGGAATTCTGTCGCCGTATATTGAATGCCCTGTATTGAGAGTGGAAGACAGCAGTACCCCTGAGAATGACGCTGCGGCACCGCAAATCACATAGGTTGCAGCCTGTATTTTTCTTACACTGATACCGGAATATTCCGCCACCTCGTAATCACCGCCAATCGCGTAAATGTTGCGGCCGAACTGCGTGTACCTGAGAAGGATGTGAGTTAGAACGAATACAACGAGCATGATTACGATTGAATTTGGTATGACACCGAACAGTTTTCCGTTGCCTATCATCATGAATTCGAAATTATTCGGTGTGATGGGGTGAGCATCCGTGAGCTGCTGGGCAACCCCGGTCAAAACCAGACCCATTCCGAGAGTTATGATAAACGGAGCACACTTCTGATAAACAACAAGGAATCCGTTTATTACACCGATAACTGCACCGACAAGAACAGAACACACTATCGACAGCCAGATCGGCAGACCGGCATTCATGCACATAATCGCTACAATTCCGCCAAGACAGAGTGTTCCGCCTATGGAAAGGTCGATACCCTCCCCGATTATCACCAGCGTAATTCCGAACGCAAGCACTATGTATATTGAAGCCGAATTAAGCAGATCCAGCAGATTGTAAGCCGTGAAAAAGTAGGTCGGAAAAAACAGCATCAATACGAACATTGCCAGAATCGCAATAACAGCCTTCTGCTTCGTAAATTTCTTTATAATCATCTTTCCGTTAAAATCAATCATTCCAGTCTCCTCTTAATGCTGCCGTTTGGTATCAAGCCAGATTGCCACAACCAGTACAAGCCCTCTCATTACATACTGCATATAAACAGTAACCCCCAGCAGATTCAGACAGTTACCCAGCAGGATTACAAGCAGGGTGCCGATAACAGTACGGATTACGCTCCCCTTTCCTCCGAGCAGCGAAGTCCCGCCTACCACAACAGCCATGATTGCCTGTGTTTCATACCCCTTGCCCAGTGTAGGCGAAGCCTGTGTGACCCTTGAAAAAAGGATAATCCCGCTCAAACCGGCCATGAAGCCGTTAATTGTAAACATACTGATGATTCCCTTTTTAATGGAAACACCTGTAAGCCTGGCAGCGGTTTTGTTGCCGCCGATCAGGTTTATGGTACGGCCGAGGTAGGTTTTGGTCTGGAAAATATACAGAATTACAAAAACGAATATAAAGATAAGGAAAGAAACAGAGAATATTCCTACTGTTCCCGAACCTATCACTGTAAACAGCGAGTAGTCGGCTTCCATGTAGGTCAGGTAGTGGGTAACCCCGCCCGTATACAGCATGGCAAGCCCGCCGAAAACGACCATCGTCCCGTATGTAATGAACAGGGCTTCAGCCTGCGTAATTGCCCCGCTGACCAGTATCAGAATGCTGTTTATAAAACCGCATACTGCACCGCTTATCAAACCTATGATAAGTGCAGGGACCATTCCCAGCGGCTCTATCAGTGAGTGTGTAATAACGACAACCAGCGGAATCGTCCCTGAGACTGACAGGTCAATGAATCCCCCTATTATTACGAAGGTCATTCCAAGACAGACCATAATCAGAGGTCCGAACTGACGCATGATATTTGTCATATTAGCCACAGTAGCGAATTTGGGTTCAACTATTATGGTTACAATCGCCAGCAGTGCTATAGCAAACAAAACCATGTATTCTTTAGAGAACTCCGCTACTGCTTTCCCGAATTCCAATTTATCCGCCGGAACTATTTTGCTTTGTATTTTTGGTTCGCTCATGACGCTGTTCCTTTATCCGCAAACTCGAATGCTTTTTCCATAATTTCGTGCGTTGATGCTTTTTCAGGATCAAACTCTCCTGTAATCCTTCCGTCGCATATCGTAAGTACGCGGTTGCTCATATTAAGTACTTCCGGAAGCTCGGAAGATATCAGGATTACAGAGCCGCCCTTGTTTACAATGTCCTTCATCAGCAGGTAGATTTCATACTTGGCACCGACATCGATACCTCTTGTAGGCTCATCCATAATGAGTATGCTTGGTTCAAGTTCCAGCCAGCGGCCTACAATACATTTCTGCTGGTTTCCTCCGGAGAGGCTTTCCGCTCTTGTTTTAGCGGAGGGCGTTTTAATGTTAAGGGCCTTGATCTGCCTTTCGGCAATTTCACGCTCATTACCTTTTCTTAAGAATCCCAGTTTCGTAGTCAGCTTGTCCAGACTGGCCATCGAGATATTGGTCTCAACGCTGAACGGCAGAATCAGCCCCTGCAGCTTCCGGTCTTCCGGTACAAAAGAAATACCCGCTGCCTTGGCATCACCCGGCTCTTTTATTTTAACAGGTTTTCCATTAATCAGAATTTCGTGGCCGAATGTTTTATCCGCTCCGAATATGGCCCTGACGATTTCGGTCCTTCCGGCGCCGACAAGTCCGACAAAGCCGAGAATCTCGCCCTTTTTAAGCGTGAAGGAAACATCCTTCAGTTTTTTCGTATTTATTGAGCGTACTTCCATCAGCGTATCGCCTACGTTTCGGGGCCGCTCGGGGAATTCATTTTCAATCGAACGGCCGACCATCTTGGCTATCATTTCACCACGGGTAATTTCACCGATCGGTTTTGTATCGATAACCTTGCCGTCACGCATTACTGTAACAAAGTCGCAGAATTTGAATATTTCATCAAGTTTGTGACTGATATAAATTATTGAAATTCCGCGGTCTTTCAGCTGGAATATTATCTTTCCGAGGTGTTTCATCTCATCGTCGGTGAGACTGCTGCTCGGTTCATCCATGATAATCAGCTTTGAATCAAATGACAGCGCCTTGGCAATTTCAACCATCTGTTTCTCTGAGACGCTCAGATCTCCTACCATTGTCCAGGTATCCAGTTTCGAGCCGATACTGTCCAGAAGCTCCCGCGCTCTCGCGTGGGTTCCTTTCATACCCTTCAGCTCTCTGAAGCGTCCGAGAAAAATATTCTCTCCTACCGTCATTGTATTTACTATATTAAGTTCCTGGTAGATTATGCTCAGTCCCATTTCCATGGATTTGTGGGGAGTTGTGCTCTTTACGACTTTTCCGTCAAAAGTTATTGTGCCCGAGTCTTTGGTATGGACTCCGGAGAGTATTTTCATCAAAGTAGATTTACCGGCACCGTTCTCTCCCACAATCCCGTGAACAGTTCCCTGTCGGACATTAATAGACACCTCATCCAGGGCCTTTACCCCTGGAAAAGACTTGTTTATGTTTTCAACTGAAAGAATGTACTCCGGCATTTTATCATTCATTCCACAACCTCTTTCTTTGTATGCTGTTCTCTTTCTTAAATAAATGTGGAATAAGCCCGTTTAAACATTTTGTAAAACGGGCTTAATGTAATCTCAATTCAAAAGATTGATTCTACCACTCAGGAGGAGTAAAAGAATCAATGTTTGACAGATCAACTATATCGAGCGGGATGAAGTTTACAACCTTTGCAGGTTTTCCGCCGTCAAGGATAGTCTTCGCAGTTTCCATCTCGATCATTGCCATGTTCTCGAAGTTCTGCATGATTGTAACGCTCTGCCTTCCGCTTCTAACCTGGTCGAATCCAGCCCGGTTTCCGTCAACACCAACAATGAACTTGCCCTTCATACCTGCGGCATCAAGTGCATTGAGAATACCTGTGGCTCCGCCGTCCCAGTGACAGAAAATACCATCGATCTGATCACCCCATTTTACAATCATGTCTTCCATGATCATCATTGCCTGGTTTGTGTCCCACTGCTGACAGGCTTTGTAGTCAATAACTTCAATTTTGGATCCGGCAATTTTCTTGTTAAAGCCGTCATGGCGTTTGATCTGGGCATCGTGACCTGACTGACCGCCTATCTCAACAACCTTTGCGCCGTTGGGGAATTTATTCAGGAAGGCCTGACCCGCAGCCTCTCCGGCCATCAGGTCGTTAACTCCTACGAAGAAGTCACGAGCTTTATCAGCACTTTCAGCCGGAACGTCTGATGAGAACATTCCCACTACAACGCCTGCGCTTTTTGCTTTTATCAGAGCCGGAATAACGGCATTGATATCATTCGGGTTAACAAAAATTGCGTCGAATTTCTGTGCTACAGCATTGTTGATCAGCTGAGTCTCAACCTGGGCATCGCCCTTTCCGTCGAGAATTGTTATATCGATATTATACTCAGCGGCATGTTTTTCAAACATCTTAGCAGCAAATGCCTGTGACGGGTTTGCAATTTCTCCCGGAATAAAGGCAGCCTTGTACATTCCTGAACCCGATTCCTGTGTTCCGGCGGCGAAAGCCATCGTGCCGACCAATAATACTACGCAAACCAGCGCAATCAATTTTTTCCTCATTTTTTCCTCCAAAAATGTTTTTATTTTTATAAACCGTGATTAACTAAATGCGATTTTTAAAACTGTCATGACCTCCTTACTGCATTTTTCCATTAGATTCTGCGTCCGCAGAGACAAACTCTCTCAGGACGGACACAACTAACTCATGATCCTGCTCATCCGGAAGACCGCTTACAGTAACCGTTCCTATCACGCCTGTATTTCTGACTATGATTGGGAATGCGCCTCCGAAAGCCGAATACTCCTTACTGTCGATAAAAAAGAGTTCCTCAATCGACAACTCTTTCTCCCTGATAAGATCCCTGATATAAATTGAGCTCTTGCCGAAACGGTCTGCAACCCGGCTTTTTCTTTTTATCCATTCATCATTGTCAACAGATGTCCCTTCACACGCAAAATGAAAAATCTGCTGCCCATGCTTCCTGATATCTATCGATACCGGATAATTTTGAGACTGTGCTTTTTCAACGAGGCGGAGCCCCAGCTTCAGAGCCGTGTTGTTGGAGAATGAACCGAATTGCAATTCTTCATGTTCAAGATCTCTTGCTTTCGACCAAAAACCGGTTTTCACACTTCCTCCACCCATAGCTTTCATTTGATAATAATTTTCTTTCGTTTGTGATAGAATACACCACCATTCATCTGCTGTCAAATTTTTTTTCAAAACTCTGAGTTCCTGCAAATCGCGATTCAAAGTATAGGTTTTCAAGTATTTTTTTACTGTCCGGTAGGCATTTTACTTACGCAATTCCAAAATAATTCAAATGTGTCCGCACACAATTACTGATATCATCCAGAAACAAGATGGCAAGGCAAATATAATACCGATTTTTAATTATTCGCACTGACATGCCGTATTACAATTTAAACTTTCATATGATAGCTTTTTTTTATCATATGTGATATTATAGGCTCTCAAACAGATAAATTGATTTTTTTCAATCAAATAACTCAGGAACAGGGGTGTTTAGAATGAATATTTCAAAAGAAACATATGACAAACTTTTTTGCACCGACCGTATTCAGAAACTGAAACAGAATATGCTGGATGAACCAAGGTTCATGTCTCTTGAGCAGGCAAGAATAATTACAGCCTGTTACAAAGAAAACAGCAGTGATTCAAGAGCCATCCTCAGGGCAAAGAGCCTTTCGGCATCCCTTGAAAAGATGACAATCAGAATTGATCCGCTCGAACCAATCGTCGGAAACAGAACTCCGGGAGTCAGGGGCGGCGTTGTATTCCCTGAAGCAGGAAGCTCGTGGGTCAATGATGAGATTGAAACCCTGCCGACCCGCCCCCAGGACAGGTTCAATGTAAGGACGGAAGATATTGCCGAATTCAGAAACGAGATATATCCGTTCTGGCAGGGAAAATGTCTTGAAGACGTAATAAAAGAAAAAAGGGGCGATGAAATCAATGATATTGTCAAAGTCGCAAAGATCAACCAGAAGGATCATGCACAGGGGCACATATGTCCCGATACGGTTAAATGGCTTAAAACCGGTCCTGCAGGGCTAAAAGCTGAAGCCGAAGCAAAGCTGACTAATGCAATACCGTCCCAAAAAGATTTTTACACAGGCGTTATTATTGTACAGGAAGGCGCTGTAACCTTCATTAAAAGGTACGCAGATCTTGCCGAAAAAATGGCATCAGACCCGGCGAATGCCGAATACCGCGAAAGCCTGCTTGAGGTCAGCCGAATCTGTACAAAGCTCACGACGGCACCTCCCGAGACCTTCCATGAGGCGCTTCAGTCGTTCTGGTTTCTTTATGTTATTCTTCAGATGGAATCGAACGCTTCGTCATTCTCGCCGGGACGGGCTGATCAATACCTGTATTCATACTATAAAAGCGATATTGACTCGGGCCTGATAGATGAGCAGAAAGCGCTCGAACTGATCGAGGCGCTGTGGCTTAAATTCAACCAGGTTGTTTACCTGCGGAATTCGCACAGCGCTAAATATTTTGCGGGCTTTCCTATTGGGTTCAACGTTGCCTGCGGCGGCCAGAATGAGGACGGCAGTGACGCGGCAAACGCCCTCTCCTACCTCTTCCTAAAAGCCCAGAGCCATATTCTTCTTCCGCAGCCGAACCTTTCGGCCAGACTGTTCAGAGGTTCGAGCGACGAATTCGTTGATGAATGCAGCAGAGTAATCGGGCTCGGCAGCGGCATGCCGCAGATCTTCAACGATGAAGGAGTTATTCCTGCCCTGGTCAACGTCGGAATAAAAGAACCGGACGCGCGTAATTACGCGATTGTCGGCTGTGTAGAGCTTACAACACACGGAAACAACCTCGGATGGAGCGACGCTGCAATGTTCAACCTGCAGAAAGCGCTCGAACTAACACTCACAAACGGGGTCTGCCTGCTTACCGGAAAGCAGATGGGACTTAAAACCGGTACACTTGAAGATTATAAAACATACGCCGATTTGGAAGCCGCCTTTGCGGAACAGCTGAACCACTACATTGACCGAATGATTAAGTGCTGCGAGGTTGTTGAAACTACCCACGCCGAAGTTCTGCCGTCCGCCTTTCTTTCGAGCGTGATTGACAACTGCATCGAGAAGGGTCTTGATGTTACAGCCGGCGGGGCATTCTACAATTATTCGGGAATTCAGGCTATTCAGGTAGCGAATCTCGCGGACAGTCTTGCCGTAATAAAAAAACTGGTTTACGAAGATAAATCTGTGTCAGCCGCGGAACTGCTTGAAGCCTTGAAAACAGATTGGGAAGGCAAAGAGATCCTCAGACAGAAAGTCCTCAACCGCGTGCCAAAATACGGAAACGACGTCAAATGGGTTGATGAACTGGGCAACCAATGGATTGAATTCTTCGCACGCAGGCTGACCGGGTATACAAACGCAAGAGGCGGAGCCTACCACACCGGACTCTATACGGTATCAGCCCACATTCCGATGGGCCAGAACGTAGGAGCTTCCGCCGACGGACGGCGGTCGCAGGACCCGCTGGCCGACGGCGGAATGTCGGCAATGTATGGACGCGATACCGCCGGACCTACAGCCCTGCTCAAATCCGTATCGAGAATAAACTCGAAAATTGGAAGCAACGGTACCCTGCTGAACATGAAATTTACCGCCGATTTTTTCGGCACCGGCGAAAGCATCAAAAAGTTCTCGTCGCTGCTGCGAACATTTATCGACCTCAAGATAAATCACATTCAGTTCAATGTGCTGAAGAAGGAAGATCTGGTGGAAGCAAAGCAGCATCCCGAGAAACACTCCGGCCTGACGGTCCGGGTTGCCGGTTATACGGCCTATTTTACTGAACTGGCTACGGATCTTCAGGATGAAATAATTGCAAGAACAAGCTACGGGAGTGATATGTGAAGGGTCTGATATTCGATTTAAAGAAATTCGCCGTACATGACGGGCCCGGAATCAGGTCGACCCTGTTTTTGAAGGGCTGCCCTCTAAACTGCATCTGGTGTCATAACCCGGAGGGAATCAGAAAAACTAAAAACCTTTGGTTTTTTGACAGCAAGTGCATTGACTGCGGAACGTGCATCGCAGTATGCCCCCGTAAAGCCCTTTCACGGAACAAAAAAGATAGACCGGTAATAATTATCGACCACGATGCCTGTGATCTCTGCGGACTCTGCACCGAGGAATGCCCGACAAAGGCGATTTGCTTCGACAGCTGGGAGGTCGAGGCAGATCAGGCCGTGGAAGAACTGCTTCAGGACCGGCTCTTCTACGAAAAGTCCGGGGGCGGTGTTACCCTGTCCGGCGGAGATCCGACCGTACAGTACAAGTTCAGCCTTGAGGTTCTCAAAAAATGCAAAGAAGCCGGGGTTCACACAGCTATAGAGACATCAATGTACGCGAAAGAAGCAATATTCAGGTCCTTCTTTGATGTTGTGGACCTGTTTATTGTTGACCTGAAGATTTTCAACAACGAAGATCATAAAAAATATACCGGAACCGATAATTCGCTCATTCATTCAAATTTCAGGATCCTTGTTGAAGAAGAAAAGAATCTGCTGGTCAGGATTCCGCTGATTCCCGGAATTACTGCAACCGACGCGAATATTGCCGATATCGGCTCATTCGTACACTCAGTATCCGCCGAAGTTGAAATCGAACTGATCAACTTCAACCCGCTTGCTGAAAACAAATACAGACTGATAGGAAAAGATCACGAATTTCTGACTGTAATGAAGCCCTACACGGAAGAAGAGCTTGACCATTTCTATTCAATTCTTTCGAAAATAGGCATCAGGACAAAAAGGGAATCGGCAATTTCAATGATTCAAACCGGGAAAGGAGAATAAAATGTTAAAAAGTCTGATTAAAACCGCTGAAGCCGGAGAACCCGTTTATATCAATACCGTGTACGATTACCTGAGTTCCGTCCCGGAATCTGAAATAAAGACTCTTCACTGTATACTGACCCTGCTTGAAGCGGATGATCAACGGTATTTTCCAATAAAGATTCCGGCAGTTTTGAAGAACGAAGCTGAATCCAAATTCATCAGCGAGTACGTATGGGCAGAAATATACAATATCCTTTCGAGCCTCGGCGGCAAGCGAATGGACATTTATATCAAACCGGAAGACACCAGTCTGTATGAATTGGCGGA
The DNA here is from genome assembly GCA_003245835.1 of Spirochaetales bacterium. Taxonomy (GTDB): domain Bacteria; phylum Spirochaetota; class Spirochaetia; order UBA9216; family UBA9216; genus Thalassospirochaeta. Next base: position 22,230 of record QKCC01000054.1, read on the forward strand.
AAATCTGAATTCCGTTTTCGGCATCGGAAAATCCAGGTCAGCGCGCACAGGCTACGGACGATGCATTAACGTCATCGACCGGATGCTCGATACGCTGAGTCCCGAATCTGACAGATTCAGCTTTGTTATTCATACAGCCGAAAAAGTGCCGGTACCAGTACCGGTAACAGCCGCTCCGTCCACCGGGAAAAACGAGATGGACATTTACAGAAGGGTAACCTCAGGCATGGAAGGTAAACTGCTGTGCGGAATAGACGTCGGAGGAACCGACATAAAAATAGTACTCGTCAAAGACGGAAGCATCATATGCTACAAGGAATACGACTGGTTCCCCGCAAAGTTTACCACCTCAGTGCAGCTTGTTGATCCCATATGCCTGATAGTAAGGCTGATGAGAGCCCGGGCGACGCTCGATATGTATACCGGCGCAGATACAGCAGCTGCTGAAAAAAGGATGAACGAAGCCCTTGATATTTCGGCGTCTGAAGAGCAGATGCTGACAGCCTGTAAGACAATCGAAAACCTGCCAGGTATAAAGGCAGCGGAGATTGACGGGGTCGGAATGTGCTTTCCGGATGTCGTCGTCAGCAATAAAATCGTCGGCGGAGAGGTATATAAAACAAGGGGAATCCGCAACAACCCGGCGATCGATTACGAACAGGATTTTAAACAGCTGACCGATCTGAACGACAGGATACGGGAACTGATTAAACCGGGCGGAAATGTCCTGATAATAAACGACGGCCCGATGGCATCATTTACTGCCGCGGTCGAAATTGCGGCCTCGGGTTCAATCGAAAACATCAAAAACGGCGTATTCGCGCACACGCTCGGTACAGAGCTCGGAACCGGCTGGGTGACCGAGGACGGCCGCATTCCGGACATCCCGCTTGAGGTCTATAATTTTATCATTGACCTCGGCAGTTACGGCGAAAGAAGGTATGAACCCGACGACCTGCGCAGCCTGAATAATTTCAATACCGGGCTTCCGGGAACTCTTCAGAAATACACAAGCCAGAGCGGTGTATTCCGCCTTGCGCTGAAATACTTTCCGAACCAAAGGCCTGATCTGTTTAAGGAATTGATGGAACTCGGTTTTGTAGCGGAAACGGCTAATGACGGCCTAAAAGGATACTATGTCCCGACTGAACCGAAAGACATGCGCAAACCCTTCCTTGAACATATGATGGCCCTGCCCGAACGCGAAAACGACGAGGTGAATGACCGTATCTGGCGTGAAATCGGGGAATTCCTTGCAGTAACCTGGATCGAAACTGAAAAAATCCTGAAACCCCTTGCAGAACCGCGAATACTTTTCGGCCGTCTTGTAAAGCGAAGGCGGTGCTTCGAACTAATGTGTGAAGGCGCGGAAAAAATCAAAAAGGATATACAGCTGAAGGTTGCCGATTCCGGGATTTCAAACACCCCGCTGATGAAGCAGCTTGAAGCCGATCCGCATTTTACAGTGGCCCAGTTTGCCCAGGCAGTCGGAGCGGTTTATTTCGCAAACAGGTAAAAAATAAAAAGGATTGCCGGTCTTCGGCAATCCCCTGCGTTGCAATTCGCGGCAGACTCTTAGAGGGTCTGCTCGGTTCTCGCTATAATATCGTTCTGGGTTTCGGCCGACAGGTTTGTATAGAAGGCTGAATATCCTGCAACCCTTACAACAAGATCGTGATATTCCTCAGGCCTTTCCTGTGCATCGAGCAGTGTTTCCTTATCGACAATATTGTACTGAATGTGCCAGCCCTTCATATCGTCGAAGAAGGTATGCAGCATGGATGCAAGTTTTTCCTTGTTGCCTGCCGATTTCAGTACCGACGGAAGCAGTTTCTGGTTCAGAAGTACTCCACCGAGGATTTTCTCGGTGGGAAGCTTGCTTATACTGCGCATAACGGCTGTCGGCCCCTGTCTGTCGGCACCTGCCGATGGAGAAGCACCTTCGGCAAGCGGCTTCCAGGCTTTACGCCCGTCGGGGGTAGCCGGAACAAGAGCGCCTGCCGGTACATTCCCGGAAATACTTGAGGTTCCTCCGTAATACCGGCAGCCGATCGCCCCCGACCCCTTCCTGATTGTGAAGTATTTTTCAATTTCATCAAGATAGGAATCATAAGCTTCTGCTATGAGTTCATCGACATAGTTGTCGTCATTTCCGTATTTCGGTGCATAGTTCAGAAGTACCTGGCGCAGTTTTTCACCCTCAGGTCCGGCAAAATCATCGTTCATGCTGCTTAAAAGCTGTTCGGGTGAAATCCGCTTCTCTTCGAAGACCAGTTTCTTTACTGCCGCGAGCGAATCAGCCAGGTTTGCAATTCCGACCTGAAGCCCTGACACGAAATCATACTTCGAACCGCCCTCATGAACAGTCATTCCGCGCTCGATACAGTCGTCTGTGAATGCCGAGCACAGAATATCCGGGGCTTCATCACGCAGGACAATATCGATTGCAGTATCGATCGCTATGCCGGCTTTTGCATAGAAACGCACCTGTCTGTCCCAGGCCTGTACCAGCTGGCCGTAGGTTTTGAAATCACCGAGGCTGCCGGTGCCCTTTTGAAACTGGCGGCCGCTGACAGGATCAAGCCCGTCATTTATTGCGGCAAGAAATACCCGCATAAAATTCAGAAAATGCTTGCCGGTACACCTGTATCCCCATTTGCCGGGAACGGCTACCTCTATACAGCCGATTGCCGCATAGTCCCAGGCGTCTTCTTCTTCCACTCCAAGGTTGTGAAAGGCCGGTATTACGATAGAATCATTATTGAAGGCCGGCATTCCAAAGCCTAGCTGAATAACCCTGATACACTCCATCAGGAAGTCATTATTCAGCCCGGGGTGAAACCTCACGGTCAGGTTGGGCTGTGTCAGCTTTGTTTCACCGACTGATTTCAAAACCAGGAAGGACAGATCGTTCACAGCATCACTGCCGTCTCGCAGCTGACCGCCGATTGTTACGTTCTGGTAAAGCGGTCCGCCAGCCGAAAACCTGGTATGCGACCAAGACCGGATCTTCTTCATGCTGACAAGCTTGAGCCATACACTTTCGAGGAGTTCGAGAACAAATTCGTCTTCAAGACTGCCTGACTCCTTATCCGCTTTGTAAAACGGGTAAAGGTACTGGTCAAGGCGTCCAAGCGAAAGTGAATGTCCGTTGCTTTCGATCTGAAGAACCAGCTGAACGAAGTAAGTGAGCTGCAGCGCTTCATAGAAAGATTCAGGTTTTTCAAGGTAAATTTTCCTGCAGACCTCTTCAATTGTTGCGAGTTCCGCCCTTCTGACGGGTTCAGTTTCCTCCCGCTTCAGCTCTGCCGCAAGTTCGGCAAACCTGTAGATAAAATGGCTGAATGCCTTCAGGCTGATCAGTACAGATTCGTAAAAGAAGCGTTTTTTAATATCAGCCTCAGAGACAAAATCAGTTTCCTGAAGTTTTTTTTCGGTCCGTTCGATATACCATCCAAGACCGTAGTCAAGAATCTCTCTGAAATTGGCAGCTATATGGGCATCTCCTGAGGTCAGGTTTCCTTCGGCACGGATTATTCCTGATTCATGGATAGCATGGAGCTCGGGGGACATAAGTGCCTGCCCCTTGTCGAGCGTCGTCCGGCCTTCCCAGTATTCGCAGATTTCGAGCAGCTCCTGCTTTGTCTTTTCATCGGGATAGAAGGCGTCGCCTGTCCGTTTTTCGAAATCATTTATCTCGTTTTTAATCCACTCGACGGCATATTCAGGAAAGATCGGAGCGGCGTAGACGGCTGAGGAATGATTTCCGACGATAAGCTCGTCAGCTTCAATTCTGATACTCATCTTTTCGAGAGTATCCTTCAGCGCCAGCGCTCGTTTCATAATTACCGGAAGGGATTCATTCTTACGGTATGCTTCCGTATAAAAAAAGGCCCTCTCGGTACATATTGTAGGTTTTGTTTTGAGAATTCGATCCTTCTGGATTCTTATCCGATCTTTCACATTTTCCTCCGTGTATAACAAAATCATAATATATTTTCGTTCGTAAGTCAATATCGTAAATTCGTAAGTGTTTATCAACAATATTGCTTTCTGTTGTATACAATATATTTACGTTCGGTTATAATAACAGGATGAATAAGCGGCATGAACAAATCCTTAACATCGTAAACAAAGAGAAAGAGGTTTCCGTAAACAGACTTTCAAGTCTATTGAGTGTTTCACATGTTACCGTCAGAAGCGATCTCAAATCACTCGAAGAGCAGAACCTTATCTGCCGCGTTCACGGCGGTGCAAGCCTTCCTTCGACCGACGACATATCGCACCGGCTCAGCATTAATTACTCAAAAAAGCAGCGGATAGCAGTAAGGGCTTCGGAACTTATAGAGGAAGGAGAAACTATACTGCTTGAAGCAGGCTCATGTGTCGCCCTGCTCGCGCAGGAACTCAGCAAAAGAACAAATATCAACGTAATTACAAACAATACGTTTGTTGCAAGACAGCTGAAAGACTCCGAAAAAATCAATGTGATTCTGATGGGCGGCATCTACCAGAAGGAAAGCGAAACCCTTGTCGGCTCGATGGTAAAGGAATACCTTTCGTACTACAATTTTTCAAAGGTATTTTTAGGCATGGACGGATTCACAATGGAGGACGGCGCCATGTGCCGCGACCTGGATCGTGCAGAGGTTATGGCCGAATTCGCCCGAAAGGGCCGCGAGGTTTTCTTTCTGTCGGACTCAGCCAAGATGGGAGTTTCGGCGGTAAGGACAATCTGCAAACCGGAAGAGATAGACTGTATAATAACGGACGATGATATTGATTCCGATTATAAAGAATACTTCGAAAACAGCAGCATCAGACTGATAACCGCCGGATGAAGCTGATAACCCGATAGTACGATTACGGAATAAGACCTCACCCTCCCTGTAAATTTCCGGTTGACAACCATACGCAAGTGTTATACCATCTTTTAATAATCCTTTTCCTTCATATGATAGATTAATTTTTTCGTTTGATATTTCAATTTTACGGAGTGCATTAATGAAAGAAATAAGTTTTTTAGATAACCTGGTCGGAGTATTCGGTCATCCCGCCGCGGACAATCCCGGAGTTGTGATTCAGGAGGCTGCATTCAACGACCTCGGAATTGAAAGATGGAGATTCCTTACTATTGATGTCGACCCCGATAAGCTCGGAGACGCGATAGCCGGTCTTAAAGCCATGAAGATGAGGGGAATCAACTGCACCCTGCCCCACAAGCTTGCCGTTCTGGAATATCTTGACGAAATTTCACCGGCGGCAAAACTGATTGGTGCGGTAAATATGATAGTAAATACCGACGGAAAGCTTTTCGGCGACAACACGGATGGAAAGGGTTTCATGGAATCGCTGTCATCTGCGGGAATCTCAGCCGAAGGGAAAAATATTGTAATCCTCGGCGCCGGAGGTGCCGGAAGGGCCGTTGCAGTTGAAACCGCCCTTGCGGGAGCAAAACATATTACTATCGTAAATATTCCGCAGGACGAAAAACTTGCCGCGTCTCTGATTGAACTTCTTAAAACAAAAACAGGAGCTGCAGCGGAATACATTCCCTGGACGGACGCTTTCAAGGTCCCGCTGGACTGCGACATTTTGATTAACGCGACACCTATCGGACTGTACCCCAATGTAAACGACAAACCGAATATTGATTATGATACAATCAGACCTGATCTGTTTGTTCAGGATGTTATACCAAACCCGGCATTCACTCCTTTTCTTGCCGAAGCGGAAAAACGGGGCGCAAGATGGAACACAGGCATGGGCATGCTGATTAACCAGGCTGCGATAAATATAGAAATGTGGACAGGTCTCAAGCCAAACAAAAAGGTGATGACCAAAGCGTTCCAGAGCGTTATAAGCTGAAGGATTCAGGGTTGAAGAAGATACTGCTGACAGGCAGCCGTGGTTTTTTCGGCAGCAGGTTCATCAGGTCCCTGGGCCGGGACTACGAAATTATCGCTACAACATCAGACAGCCTCAAAATTACAATCAGATCAGATGTGGAAAATATTATTTCCGCCGTAAAACCGGACTATGTGGTTCATGCCGCGGCTATCGCCGAGACTGACTTCTGCAATAAAAATCCCGAACGGTGCCGCGCCGTCAATGTCGAAGGGACTATGCACTTTGCAGACGCCGTAAAAAAGACCGGCAGCAGACTAGTGTTTCTGAGCACCGAACAGGTATTCAACGGAAATGCAGAAGCCGGTCCTTATACAGAAAGCGATACACCTGTGCCGGATACAGAATACGGCAAAAACAAACTCGAAGCAGAAAGCTATATTATTTCAGAATGCCGCGACTACCTGATCCTGAGGTGTACATGGATGTTCGGAGTTCCGTCAAAAGGCCTGCCCGTATCACCAAATCTGCTGTGGAACACGATGCAGATGATACTGAAAGGAGAACCTTTCAAGGTGCCGGCAAATGAATACAGGGGAATTACTTACATTGATGATATGCTTGACCGGTTCAACACGATTCTGGGACTGCCGGAAGGCGTTTACCATACCGGCTCCGTAAACAATATGAGCCGTTATGAAACTGTCTGCCATATATTCGACGCACTCGGTATCGGAAGCAGGATTCCGGAGCTTGTAATCAGGGACGACGAAAAATACAGCGGATCCCCCCGCGACGTCAGGCTTGATACGTCCGCTGCCCGCGGGCTGGGAATAGTATTTCCCGACACGGCGGAATCGCTGAGCCGCTGCATCAGCGAGAATTATCTTCGGGTGTGAAGAGCAGCATCCTGTTCGGTCTCTTCCAGAAAGCCTTTCGCTGAAAAGTACATAATCCTGGCCGTGTTTTCGATAAATTCCCTCTCCGGCATCGGCTTTTCGGATGACAGCCAGTCGCCTACAACAAATAGAAATCCGTAGCTTAAAAAATCAATATACAAATGCTGGGTATTCTTGTCGGAAGCTTTTGAGCTGACGACCGAAAGATCAAGACGCTTCGTCATTGTGCTTCTTATTTTTTCAAATACAAAACGGTATTCGCCGCTGCAGAACAGCCGTTTATGCAGGGCCTTGTTCCGGTCGAGTATCTGTAAAAATCTTTTTACAATATTCCTGTAATGCTCAAGGCTGGGCGGCAGAGCGAAGAGCTCATGAAGCCCGGAAAGATCGCCCATTATATCTTCCTGCAGCTCATCAAGAACAGAGTAAATTGAATCAAAATGACGGTAGAAGGTCTTCCTGTTGATATCAGCCCTGCGTGAAACCTCGCTTACAGTAATCTCTTTAAAATCCATTTCAAGAACCATATCCATAAAAACTTTCAGCAGCTGCTTATGTGTTCTCTGATATCGCTTGTCCGGCTTTACCATTTAACTACTCCGTATGCCACAGGTTTTAACTTTTTGAGGCATATACCCCTACTGCGGTATTTTCGTCCATTGCATAATTACAGACTTGTATTATCATGAAATTTGCAATCATAAGCAACACCTGTTGCTTATCAGGAGGTGAATATGTCTGAAACAATTGTTTCAACAAAATACGGAAAGGTGGATGGGTTTGAAGAAAATGGAATACATAAATGGCTCGGAATTCCATACGCTAAACCGCCCGTTGGGGATCTGAGATATAAACGGACGGTTGAATGCGAACCATGGACCGACACACTGTCCGCAAAAGCATTCGGTTCCAGGCCATGGCAGTTTATGGACATGAAGGCGGTCAGAAAGATAAAAGCCAGCGAAGACTGTCTCAGCATAAATATCTGGGGACCGGTTAAAAGAAACAACTGTCCGGTTTTCGTGTATTTTTACGGCGGTGCGAACACCAGCGGAGAGAGTTCCGATCCGATGTACGACGGCACTTCGTTCGCAAAAAACGGAATTATCTATGCCTGCTTCAACTACCGGCTCGGACCGCTGGGTTTCTATGATTTTTCGATATACGACAAGAGCTTCGAATCCAACTGCGGCTTTGCAGACCAGATAGCCGGACTGAAATGGGTTCATGATAATATAGAAGCTTTCGGCGGAGATCCGGACAACATCACCATTTGCGGTGAATCGGCGGGCGGAACAGCAGTATACGACCTGCTTGCGGCTCCCTCGGCAAAGGGACTGTTTAAAAGGGCTATAGCCATGAGCGGACTGGCTGATGACGCAGTATCACCCAGGCAGAACAAGCTGAACGTCGATCTGTTCCTGCAAAAAATGAACATAAAAGCGGATGATCTTTCTGCACTGAAAACGATCGATCCGTCCGAAATGATAACGGCAGCCGGATGGATGTTCCAGAACAACAACACCGTATACCCGGGAATATTTGTTCCAGGGCCGGTTATTGACGATCTGCTGCCGCAAAAGCCCTGGGAAGCAATGAAAGACGGCAGCGCGGAAGGTATAGACTGCATATTCGGGACTTGCCGTGATGAAGCTACCCTGTTTTTTATGATGAAAATACTGCCGACAAGCTGGGAGGACGTTCGTAAAATGCTGGAGCTCAGCGGCTGTCCTGAAAAATTTGGCGAACTTAAAAAGGTGTACTCGAACAAAAACGATAAAAAAGCCCTGCAGGAACTGTTCAGAGACAGGCTCTTCTGGGCACATTCCGTACTCTGTGCTGATGCCCAGAGTACGCATGCAAAGGTATACGCCTACCGTAACGATTTTGAGTACATGCTTATGAAGCTTGCCGGACTTGGCGCGATGCACGGTTCCGATGTCGGGATGGCCCTGAACACTTCAGGCGGAACACTTGATAAAGCCTCGATCGGGACCCCGAAGGCAAGAAAGATCAGAATGCGGGAATATGTTCACGGCGCCTGGGTGAATTTTGCTAAAACCGGCGACCCGAACGGCAGCCTGCCGATAAACTGGGAACTGTATGACCGGGAAAATAAAGCAACATTTATATTCAATGATAACTGTACAATTGAGAAAAACCCGCGGGCGGAAGCTTTTGCGATCTGGAAAGATCTAAAGCTGTACGAATAGGAAGGATATTAAAATGAGTTTGGAAAGAAGTTTAAATCTGCCTGCACCGGAACTTACTCCGCTTTTCAGCGCTGAAATGGAAAAAGGCGAATCATATGATTTCGGCAACACCCCGGATGGAAAGTATGAAGCATGTTCCTATAGTTCGGGGGCTTTCACCGGAAACAGGCTGTCCGGTACCCTTCTCGACTGCAGCGGGAACTGGAAAACAACCAGGGCTGACGGTGTTGTAACTGTAAACGCAAAATATATGCTGAAGACAGACACCGGAGACATCATCTCGATAGAATCTTCCGGCAGTTCCGTGGAATCAGGTAAAGGTACCGCGTATTTTCATGAAAGGCTGTTTTTTAAAGCAGGTTCACCTAAATACAGCTGGCTGAATGATACTGTCGCGATCGGTTTTGTTCGCGAGTCGGATGATAACAAGGTAATGCTTGACGCGTTCCTTATAAACTGAGGATTTATTTATGCAGAATGTTTATAAACCGGAATACGAACACCTCTACTACATAGAAGTGGAAGTTGAAAAACCGATCAAATGCGGGAAACTGCCCGAAGGAAAATTCCTGACAATTCCTATCACCGGTGGAAGATTTGAGGGAGACAAACTGAAAGGCAGCATAATGAAGATGGGAGCCGACTGGAACACACTTAACGGCGGTAAATCACATGTTTCGACACGATACGTTTTAAAAACAGATGACGGAGCGTTTATTTCACTTTTTACCGACGGCCATATGAAAATGTCACTCAGCGGCGGTCTGAGCATGATATCGGGAAAACCGGACCCTTCCAAATACTATTTCAGACAGCACCTGATGTTTAAAACCGGTGCGCCGCAGTACAGCTGGCTTAACGACAGGCTCGCTTTTGCGGTTATCGGAATGGCCTCGGAAATGAGAATCTGCTATGATGCTTACATAATAAAAGAATAATTATTCTTTTTTATTTGAATTTTTGTACCGGGGTGTTATATTTTCTAATGATATTTCAGAATATATTTTTGGAGGAATTATGAAAAAATATTTTCCGATATTGCTGGCAGCGGCACTTATAACAGCGCTCAGCTCCTGCACAATGGCGGCGAACCTGAGCGAAGCTGAAGCCAAAGAAGCAATCAATGTAGTGTCATCTGCAGCATCGGGTTCTTTGCAGAATCCTGACAGCAGAAGCGCAGACGCGCTGTCCCGGGTACTGGCCGGTGCAGTGAACTTTACATCGACCCAGTCA
>QKCC01000053.1 GCA_003245835.1 Spirochaetales bacterium
CGGTTGCAGGCCCTGCCGGTAATTTTCCAGTACACAGGACTCTTCTTGATTCTGAAGTTTCCAAAGAGCGGACTCTACTTGTATACGAGGATATAAATATTGCGCTCTTGCGCGGTAAAAAGGTTAAGAGAATATATGCATTCCCGTTGCGGCTTGTCGGCGTGGACGGTTCCCCGGTGAATATGGTTGCGGAGGTTGAAGCATGACAAAGGGACTGAAAAGAAAGAGGGCAGAGAAGAGGTCAGTCGTTACTATAGTTAAATCCAGAACGCTCTCATACAGTAATATGGATTTTCATTCTATGGTTTTGGATGCTATAGCGAATCTGGAAGCTGAAGGGGTCGAAATACCTTCTTCCGGCAGTGTTTTTATTAAACCGAATTTACTCTTGAGCGCAACAGCGCGGGAGAGTATAACCACTGAACCGCTTTTTGTCGCCGCTTTAGTCAGCATTCTTAAAGAGCGCGGGGTGGAAACTGTGTGGGTTGGCGACTCATCAGCGGGTTTTGCCGCAAGCGCCGATACGCTTAAGGTTACAGGTATGGGTGAAGCTGTCAGGGCTGCCGGGGCGGAGATCGTTAATATCGATGATCCGGCAGAACGGAGAATGGTTCCGATGCCGGACAGCGACATTCTGGCAGAGGTTTCAATTCCGGCAAAAATGCTTGATGCAGATGCGGTAATAAATTTCGCGAAGCTCAAAACTCATCGCTTCGGCGCTATGACCGGTTCGACAAAAAACTGGGTGGGCGTCATCGAGCAGCATACGAGGCTGAAATACCATCAGGCCCAGCTGCCGAAGCTGGTCTCCGAGATCCATAAGATTGTTCCCGAAAGTCTCTGCTTTACCGATGCAATTGTTGTCGGAGAAGGGGACGGCCCCGACCTGTCCGTCCCGAGATTCCTGGGTGTTCTTACGGCATCGAACGATCCTGTCGCCAACGATTCGATATGTTCAGAACTTATGTCGATTGATAAAAACGAACTGATATTCCCCTGGACAGCCTATCTGGACGGGCATGGTGAAATTCTTCGAAATAATATAACCCTTATTGGGCCGGATACCCGGGATATAGCAATAAAAATTGAAAAGCCTGTTGAAGTTCTCTATAATCGCTTCCCCTGTAATTTTATTATTGGCGGAATGTGTCCCGGCTGCTTTGTCTGGATGATAGGCCCCGCCTTGTTCTGGGAGAAGGAAGGTATCTGGGAAAAGATTAATAAGAACAAGGGGCGTCCCACTTTTATGCTCGGTTTTAACGCGGAAGATGTTCATTTTGAAAAACATCTGAAGGAAGGTCCTTATTTTGTAATCGGCGACTGCACGCCTGAGAAGTATCGGAATCATCCCGGCACTATTCACATTCCGGGCTGTACCCCTGGGCCGGCAATCCCGGATATGGTGCTTGCTCACTGCGGTGAAAGCCTCGCGATATGGGGAGACAGTAATGAGTAGGATAATCGATCTAAGCTATCCGCTCGAAGATTCGATGCTTGTATACCCGAACAACGAACGTCCGACCTTCTCATGGAAGGCAAGGGCAAACTCAGAAGGGTATAACCTTACGCGAATGACGATGATTGTACATACCGGTACGCATGTTGATTCGCCTATGCATTTTCTGGCTGGCGGGGACCCGATTGATGAAATGCCGCTTGACTGTTTTTACGGTGAAGCAAGGCTTTTCAGGGTTAAAAGCGGTCCAAACTCAAAAGAGTTCGGGCCGGATGATCTTTCCCCCTCGCTTGAGCTTCTGGAAGACGGCGCCATATTCATTGTCGATACGGGAGTTCACAGGCACGCACATACTGCGGAATACAATAGCCTCTATCCATGGCCTTCAACCGAACTGATTGAATTGTTGTTGAATAAGAAAATCCGCTGCTACATGACTGATGCAACTGCTGTAGATCCGGTAGGTTCGCCGGACAGTCCGGTTCATAAGGCCCTTTTTAAAGGCGGTGTCCCGATTGTGGAGAACCTGGCCAACCTGTCGGAGCTTCCTGATAAAGAATCCTTTGTAGTCAGCGCAGCGCCGCTGAAACTGGCTGGACGGGAAGGTTCGCCCTGCAGGGCATTTGCAGTTTTATAAATATTATTGTGAGTTAACCGGCAACAGCCGGTTTCCCGGCAGTAAGCCGGATATGAAAATAACTTTGGAGGTTTAGGATGATTAAACGAACGGCTTTAGTACTCCTGGTACTATTGGCAGGAATCGGGTTCTGTGCATTTGCTGCCGGTCAGCAGGAAGCTGCTGCAGGAAGCGGAGACGGCTATGTAATAGGACTCAGTAATTACAGTCTTGGTAATTCATGGCGTGTTCAGATGATGGAAGAAGCACGGTTTGAGGCAGATAACAACCCGATGATCAAAGAGCTTATTACAACTGAAGCGAACGGCGACACAGCCAAACAGATTGCTGATATCGAGGACCTTATTGCACGCGGCGTTGATGCTATTTGTATAACGGCATCAAACCCGAAGGCGCTGATCCCCGTTGTGGACAAGGCAATGGCTGCAGGCATCGTAGTGGTTGACTTCGATAATGTTGTTGATACCGACAATATCACATCACATGTAATTGTAGACCAGATTGAATTCGGCCGGACCCAGGCAATGTGGCTGGTAGAAGCTATGGGCGGAAAGGGAAAAGTTGTTGCTTTCAACGGCATCAAGGGCGTTTCCGTATCAGCCGACCGCTATGCAGGCGCAGTATCAATTCTCGATAACTACCCCGACATTGAAATAATCAACGTTGTTTATGCTGACTGGGATTTTGCAAAAGCCAAAAGGGCAATGGAAAATATAATTGCATCCAATGCTCAGGTTGACGGTGTCTGGTCACAGGGCGGGGCTATGAGTGAAGCTGTTGTTAAGGCCTACAACGAAAGAGGTCTTACGATTCCTCCTGTTACCGGAGAAGACGGAAATGGTTTTCTTAAGGTATGGAAGAAGCTGAAGGATCAGGGGAGCGATTTTGATTCAATTGCTACTTCAATGCCTACATGGATAAGCAAAAAGGCCATGCAGGTTGCAATTGAAGCGCTTGAGGGCAAAGCCGTTCCAAAAGAAATTACTCTTCCGATTCCGACAATAACAGCTGCTGATCTGGATAAGTATGTAAGGCCTAACCTTTCAGATGCGTTCTGGTGTAATTCACAGCTTCCCGATGACAGGGTCAAAGCCCTTTTCGAGAACTAAACAAAGATTCAGGTCATTTGCTTCCGGCCGCTTCAGGCCGGAAGTTATTAACTGTGTTATAGAGGGATAACTGACAATATGCAAAGCACACTTCTGTTGGAAATGAAAGAGATTGTAAAAACCTTTCCCGGAACGAAGGCGGTAGATAAAGTAAGTTTTGACTGCCGGGCAGGAGAAGTTCACTGTCTCGTAGGCGAGAACGGAGCCGGTAAGAGTACTCTTATGAAGATGCTCGCAGGTGTTCATCAGCCCGATGCAGGAATAATTTCAATAGAAGGTAAAAATTGTAAACTGCGCGACAATGCTGAATCCCGTAAGAACGGTATAGGGGTTGTTTATCAGGAGCTTTCTCTTCTGCCCGATTGCTCGGTAGCTGAGAACATATCGATGGGGATGTGGCCGAAGAGGGGCATTCAAATCGATTGGCATAAGATTAACCAAAGGGCAGCTGAAGTCCTTGCTCATGTAAATCTTGAAATTGATCCGGATGAACTTGTCGGCGGTCTTCCCATGGCTGTGAGACAGATGGTTGAGATCGGCAAAGTCCTTTCTCAGCAGCCTAAAATAATTATTTTTGATGAACCGACCGCCTCTCTCTCGAAAGGTGAGGTGAAGGTTCTCTTCGGGATAATAAACAAGCTTAGGGATGAAGGAAAGGGGATAATCTACATCTCCCATCGGCTCGAAGAGGTCTTTGAGCTTGCCGACCGCGTTACGGTAATGAAAGACGGGAAAAAGGTTGTTACCGACAGCATTGCCGCTTTTGATGAAAACAAGCTGATTTCAAAGATGGTCGGGCGGGATCTTCAGGATGTTTTTCCGCCGAAGGCTGCGCGGATCGGAGAGAATGTTATATTTTCGATGAATGTAAGATACTCCGCCGGCGCCAAACCGATATCCTTTGCTGTCCGTGAAGGTGAGGTGCTCGGCATCGGTGGACTTCAGGGACAGGGACAGATTAAGCTGCTTCAGTCTATTTTTGGTTTGGAAACCGTAGAAGAGCTTTCGATTGAAATTCACGGCGAACAAAGGTCTGCAAAGAACCAGGCCGATGCCCTTGGTTCAAAGATCGCGCTTGTTCCAGAAAACCGCGGTGATGAGGGCGTGTTTCTCGGAGCCTCGGTATACGAAAACCTGGCTGCCGCAACCCTAGACCAGCGTAAAAAGTTCGGTTTTATAAAGAAGCGTGAAGAACAGAAGGGCGTCAGCCGGATGATCGAGGAGCTCGCAGTAAAAATCAGTTCTCAGCTTCAGCCGGCGAATTCATTATCCGGCGGCAATATGCAGAAGCTTGTGTTCGGAAAATGGATTCTGGCCAACCCGGATGTGATTATTCTGCTTGAACCTACAAAAGGCGTAGACGTCGGCACCAAACAGCAGATCTACCGGATAATCCGGGAGCTTGCAAATAACAATGCTGCCGTAATCATCTATACAAGCGATATGCTTGAACTTATCGGCGTAAGCGACAGGGTAATGGTTATGAACCATGACGCCTTTACCGCTGAACTGCAGGGCGAAGAAATTACAGAAGAAAATATCATGAAGGGTGCGGTAAGTACGGTTGATATTAACGGAGAAGAGGTCAGATCATGAGAGTACAGCAGCGTGATCGAATGATGTATATTCCGGTATACGTAATCGCGGTACTGATTTATATAACGGCATGTATTATTCAGCCGAGGTTTTTCACCTGGGCAAACAACGTGAATCTTTTTACCAGGATCACACCCCTGCTGCTTGCAGGGATCGCGCAGATGTTTGTTCTGCTTACGGGCGGGATCGATCTTTCGGTCGGGGCAATAATCGGTTTGACGAACGTCGTCGCTGCAAGCATGCCCTTTGTCGACACCCCGGCAAATGTGGTGCTGTGGGCAATTGCCCCTGTTGCAGCCGGGCTGGCAATAGGCTTGTCAAACGGTTTCATTATAGCTAATTGGGGGTTTCCTCCTTTTATCGTAACCCTTGCAACAAGCACCGTCTGGACCGGTGTCACCCTCTTTGTGATGGATGTTCCCGGCGGCGAGATATCGATGTCGGTTTACAGGACTCTGACGGGAAAACTTTTCGGTGCTGTTCCGATGCCGCTTTTAATAATAATTGCGGTGATTCTGGTAACCGCTTTCATCCTGAAACGAACCGTTTTCGGCAGATGTGTATACGCAATCGGCGGGAATAAAGAGATTGCTGTCGAGTCCGGAATCAAGGCAAAGAAGATTGAGATAATGGTATACGGGGTCAGCGGTATCTACGCGGCACTTGCCGGGATGTTTCTTTCCGCAATGATGATTTCAGCCGACCCTTTGGTAGGCGACCCCTATGTGATGAACTCTATTGCGGTTGCCGTTATCGGCGGCGTGGCGCTTTCAGGCGGACGCGGCGGGGTTACAGGGATTCTGGGAGCTGCCTATATCTTTTATTTAATAGACAACATTTTGAATCTTGTGGGAGTTTCGACATTCTACCAGTACGTGGCCAAGGGGCTCGTTATAATAATCGCCCTGACAATAACGTCCCTGAACAGCGACGAGGGTGAAGGCAGGGATTTCTTTGCTGTTATCAGGAAAATTTTGAAAGTAGGGGGCAGATAGAATGGAAAACACACTGACGCAGAACAGCCCCGTAGAGGTGCTTAAGCGCAATAAGGTAATAGTACTGCTTCTGGCCGTAATCATCGGTATGTTCGTGATAGGTGAGTTCATCTCATCGGGGTTCGCTTCTTTCGGACATATCAAAGACATACTCCGGACTGCATCTTTTGTAGGGCTTTGTGCAATAGGCCAGACGATGGTGATCCTGACCGGCGGAATCGATCTGACAATCGGCTCGCTTATTTCAATGGGACAGATATACGGATGCCTGTTTGTAAACGGCCACGATGCGAATACAGGCTGGGCTTTCCTGCTTGTTCTTGCGATTGGCGCCGGCTTTGGAATAATAAACGGTGTGGGAGTCTCTTACATTAAAATCTCTCCGCTTGTAATGACACTGGCTACCAGTTCGCTTGTGAACGGCGTAATGCTGATATCGATCAACGGTGCTCCGCGAGGAGTAGCCTCTCCGGTTCTGGAGCATCTCGGTGCCGGCACAGCACTCGGCCTTCCTGCGATAGTATGGATCTGGCTGCTGATGACAATTATTACGCTGGTGTTCCTTCGAAAGACTGTGATTGGCCGCAAGATTTACCATCTTGGTATGAATCCTCTGGCTGCAAAGTTTACAGGCATCAGGGTCCGCAATCTTAGAACGCTCGTTTATACACTCAGCGGTGCTCTTGCCTCGATGACAGGTTTTCTTCTTGCGGGAAACACTTCGAGAGCGTTTCTTGGTTCCGGCAACGAGTATACGATGTGGTCGATTACCGCGGTTGTAATCGGCGGAACTGCGATGACCGGCGGTAAGGGCGGATATCTTGGAACAGCAGCAGGCGCCATTATCATAATAATGCTTGAGGGCATACTGACTGTCGTCAAGATGCCGGAAGCGGGACGGCGAATTGCCAACGGAATAATCGTATTGGTTATGATTATGATTTATTACAGAGAGAAGAAGAACGGTAAGTAGGAGAGCGACATGTATTTGGCATCGATAGACTGCGGAACTACCAATTCGAGAGTTTATATAATAGATGAAAACGCAAAAATTTACGGAAAGGGCGTAAGAAAGGTAGGTGTGCGCGACACATCGATGACAGGGAGCAAGGATAAGCTGAAAAACGGTTTGAAAGATGCCTTCCTTGAGGCTGTAGATAATGCCGGACTCAAGCCCGGTGATATCAGTTTTGCCGTATCAGCCGGAATGATAACCTCAGAGATCGGGTTGTTCGAGATTCCCCATCTCTGGGTACCAGCCGGCCCTGATGAGCTGGCAGCCGGGTTGAAGAAGGTTCATGATCAGGAAGTTTTTCCGGTAGATATTCCAATCTATTTTATTCCGGGTATCAAGAACAAATTCGATCCTGATAACACTTTTCCATCCGATGTCGGAAAGCTCGACTTCATGCGCGGCGAGGAGGCACAGGTTGCAGGATTGCTCGCGGCCTACGAAATAGAACTTCCATACATCGTGGTTATACTTTCTTCGCATACGAAGTTTATATCGCTAAGTGATGAAGGAAAGGTTCTCGGCAGCCTTACGACACTTTCCGGACAGGTTTATGAGGCAATAAAGAAAGAAACATTTCTCGGCAAATCGATTGAAGCACCGGAGGGCGAGAGTGAGCCTGCGGGTTATTTCGATACCGGCGTTATTGACTACGGATTCAGATGGGTAGAAAGCGGGGGATTTCTGCGCTCACTCA
Organism: Spirochaetales bacterium; assembly: GCA_003245835.1. GTDB lineage: Bacteria > Spirochaetota > Spirochaetia > UBA9216 > UBA9216 > Thalassospirochaeta. The sequence continues at coordinate 7,503 of QKCC01000053.1, forward strand.
TGATGACGCGTTTCCTCGATGTTCTTCTTAAAACGAGCTGGTATGAAAGAAAACTCTTCGTCGAATCACTTATTGCATCGGAAGATATGCATTCGCTGCAGCAGTTTAAAGAGATGGGATTGCCGCAGGATGCGAATATAGTACTGGTCGGACATGAAGGACGCTGCAGAATCTATGAACACATTCTGAAGAACAAAATGAACTGGAAGGGTGATGTCCGGGCAATAACAGATGTTGCCGACATCGATATGCTGAATATCAAGGGGGCGGTTGATGTCCTCAAGAGGGCCGGAGTGCTCAAATAGAACAGGAGATTGTGATGGCATACAAGATTGTTTTTACCGATTACTACTATCCTAATAATTCTCAGGAGCTTGAGATCCTTAACCGGCTGGATGATGTGGAGATAATCGACCTGACGAAGGTTAAAGCCGGAGGGATCATCGATGCCGATGAACTGATTCCCTATGTTAAAGATGCGGATGCTGTAATTATACAATTCGGAAAAATAACAGCCAAGGTGATAGCGGCAATGGAAAAGTGCAGGATAATAGCCCGCTATGCAATAGGAGTTGATGTTGTTGACCTCAATGCAGCTGCTGCAAAGGGAATAGCTGTGGCGAATGTTCCCGATTACTGTATTGAAGAGGTCTCCGATACCGCGGTTGCCCATATATTGAACAGTCTCAGGGCGCTGACTCATGCAAACCATCTTATTCATGAAGACGCATGGGAATACGATAAGATTAAGCCGCTGAAGAGGATTTCCGAATCTACGATCGGGCTGCTTGCTTTCGGTAATATCGGCAGAAGAACAGCCGAGAAGCTTCGGGCATTCAACTGCAGTATCCTCGCGTTTGATCCCGCTTTCACTGACAGGGAGTCATGGCCCTGGGTTGAGTTTGTTTCAGCCGAAGACTTGTTTGCGCGCTCCGATGTGATTTCAGTCCATGCACCGCTGAATGATAAAACCCGTCATATGCTGAATGCAGAAGCCTTTATGCAGATGAAGGACGGGGTAAGTATAGTGAATACCTCGCGCGGCGGTTTGATTGACGAAAAAGCGCTGATTGATGCACTGAATTCAGGCAGGGTTAGGTATGCAAGCCTTGATGTTCTGGATATGCAGGATGCCGAATACAATTCTTCCGAGCTGCTGAAGTTTCCGGATCAAGTGACTGTTACACCTCACCTCGGCTGGTATTCGGAGACTTCCATTGCAGAGCTGCAGCGGAAGGTTGGAGAAAATGTATATGAAATGCTGAAAAACGGAGAGCCTCTGTACCGGGTGGTCTGATTTGAGTGTTTTTATAAAAAGCAATAGTTTTACTGGCAAAAATAAATATTTACATACTTAAGGAGAGCGATATGTTCAAAATGAAAGGCGTCAACCCTCCGATGCTTACGCCGTTTAAAGAAAACGGCGAACTCGATATAGAGAGTCTTAAGAGTTTAGTCGGTTATCTGAAGAATGAGGTCGACGGTCTGTTTATAACCGGTTCTTACGGTGCCGGACCGATGATGAATCTCGGCGAAAGAAAACAGGTTGTCGAGACTACGCTGGGAATCACAAAGGGTGATATCCCGGTAATTCCTATGATAGGCACAACAAACAATGTCGAAGCGGTTGAGCTTGCAAAGCATGCGGAAGCTGCTGGCGTCAGTGCTGTAGCTGCTGTCGGCCCGTTTTACTTCTCACACAAGGAAGACGACCTGCTTGATTTCTATACCGACTTGATTGAATCGGTGAAAATACCTGTGTATCTCTACAATAATCCTGATTTTCAGGGATATGAAATCGGACTTGATACAATTAAAAAGCTGAAAGCACGCGGTCTTGCGGGCGTCAAGGATGCAACCTTTGATATTCTTACTCACGCAACCTACCACCGTGTTTTGAAGGACGACAGCTTTGATATTGCTCTGGGTACCGAGGCCATGTTTGCTTCGGCAAGGGTCCTGGGCTGTGAAGCATTTATTCCGGGTCTAGGGAACGCTTTTCCCGAGATAAACAAACAGATGTTTGAGGAAGGTTTGAAGTGGGATATGCAGGCATGTGCAGAGACACAGTTCAAGATTAATGAGCTTAGGGACGTAATGTATCTTGCACGGTCGACACAGCTTGCAGTGTACGCGATGCTTGAGATCCGCGGCATCATCAAAGCATACCCGAGGCGTCCTTTTGTGCCTGCTACCCAGTCGGAAAAAGATGCAATTAAAAAGGAACTTGTACGGCTTAAGATGCTGTAAAGGTCGAGCAGGAGAATATGATGGCTTATAAACTTGTTTTCCCGCATGAGGATGTACCCCCGGTTGATATCCCGGAGCGGAATATTCTGCACATTATTGAACCGAATGACGTGCTGATAGACAGCAGACCCACAAAGCAGCTGGTTGCGGAATGTCTGAAAAATCCGATTGGGATGGGAAGGCTTGTCGATGAGCTGAACGGAGATGAAAAGGTACTGATTCTTGTAGATGATTACACACGTCTGACACCGGCTGATAAAATCCTGCCGGTGATGATTGAAGAATTATTCCAGGCGGGCATACCCGTAGAGAATATCAATATTCTTGTTGCCTCGGGAACCCATCGGGCGATGAATGATGAAGAGAAGCTTGCAAAATGCGGACGCTGGGTGGTTGAGAATATCAAGGTGCATGATCATCTCTGGTACGATAACGAGCAGCTGGTTGATATCGGTGCTACTGATAACGGTACCGTGGTTGTGATAAACAGGATGCTGACCGAAGCAGATTTCATTATCGGAATCGGCCATATCGTGCCGCACCGTGTAGCCGGGTTTTCCGGAGGATCGAAAATTGTTCAGCCCGGGGTGTGCGGTACCGTTACCACAGGTCAGACTCACTGGTTGAGCGCCAGAGATTATCTCGGTAAAGACATCATGGGAAAAATCGATAACCCTGTAAGAGAAGAGATAAACCGGGTAGGTGTAGATGCCGGGTTGAAATTTATCTTTAACACTGTTCAGGCAGGTAACGGTAAGGTTTACGCCTGCGTGTGCGGAGATCCGGTCAAGGCATACCGTGCCGGCTGCAGGGCGGCGAATGACGTCTATGGTTGCGAGATCGACAGCCTCGCCGATATTGTTATCGCAGATGCCTACCCCTCTCATATGAATATGTGGCAGTCGTCGAAGGGCGTTTATTCGGCAGATCTGGCACTGAAGGAAGACGGGGTGCTGATTCTTGTTTCGCCCTGCCGGGAAGGAATAGCCGCCGAACATCCAGAAGTCGGGGAGCTGGGTTATTCAAGGCCGGTCGAAGTAGCGAGTATGGTTGAAGCCGGCGAGTTTGAGGATCTAACAGTAGCCGCCCATATTCTGCATGTCGGAAGGGTTATAACCGGTGAGCGCAAAGCGATCATGGTATCTTCGGGAATAAACCGTGAAGATATGGAGCGGCTCGGTTTTATGAAAGCTGAAACAGTCGAAGAGGCTCTGAGCACGGCATTCAGGCTTAAAGGTCAGGATGCCTCGGTTACAATTTTGAAGCATGCCGGTGAGGTTATGCCTATTTACAACGGATGAAGAAGCGGCAGGAGGAACAATGCCTAAGGTATATATAAGCGATTATGATTACGAAGATCTGGAAATTGAGAAAAGTATTCTGGAACCGATTGGGGCCGAGGTAATAGGTCTGCAGTGCAATACCGGAGAGGGGTTGGGAGAGCTTGCGCGGGATGCGGACGTGCTTATGACCCGGTACGCGAAGGTCACACGGGAAACCTGTGAAACCCTGGATCACTGTATCGGTATATGCCGGTATGGAATAGGGGTTGATACTGTGGATATTCAGGCTGTATACGACAATGGTATGGTTCTGACCAATATCCCCGATTTCTGTATTGAAGAGGTTGCCGAGCACAGTATCGCGATGGGACTCTCGCTTTCTAGAAGACTGCCGCATTATGATGCAGCAACCAGAGCCGGACGCTGGCAGGTTCAGGATGCAGTAGAACCGATTAAAAAGTTCAGGCAGACAGTCTGGGGGCTGATCGGCTTCGGCAAGATTGCACAGATTATTGCCCGCAAGATTATCGGTTGCGGGATGACGGTAATCTGTTCCGATCCGTTTGTCTCGGAAAATTACATGGCTGCCATGGGAGTACGCAAGGTAGAGCTTGATGAGCTTGTAAAAACAGCTGATGTCGTTAATGTAATGTGTCCCTATACGAAGTCGACTCATCATATCATCAACGAAGATAAATTGCGGATGATGAAAAAAAATGCCGTAGTGGTCAACTGCTCGCGAGGCAAGCTCGTAGACAATAAAGCCCTTTACAAGGCTCTGTCAGAGGGATGGATAGTAGGTGCAGGGTTGGATGATACCGAAGAAGAGCCGGCAAAAAACCCGAACTGGAAGCCCGCGGATAATCCGCTGTTTTCGCTTTCAAACTGTATCATAACTCCGCACGCCGCGTACTATTCGGAACAGTCGCTGATTGACAACAGAAAGATGACGGCTATAAATGCAAAGGCCCTGCTTGAGGGGACACCCCCAATCAATATCGTAAGACCATAACAAAGGAGATCGAGATTATGAAGAATGAGACTGCACAGAAAAGTGCATTACTGGTGATGCACTGTCAAAATGATATTGTCGATCCGAAGGGGTTATACAGCGACTCGGGGGCTTTTACAGAGGTCGAACGACGCGGAACTCTTGAAAAAATTGCTGCTGTGCTGGAAGCAGCACGGAAAGCCGGCATGATGGTCGTTTTCGTCAATAATGAGTTCAGTAAAGGCTACCCGGAACTCAAGGGGAATACGCTTCCTATCTGTGATGCGGCAAAGGCCGGGAATTCTTTTCTGATAGGTACCTGGGGCGTTAAGAATCCGGATGTCATCAAACCAGTGGAAACCGATATTGTGCTGCGAAACTACAACACAAGTTCTTTTTCCTATACGAATCTTGACCAGATGCTCAGAGCACGCTGTATTGAGAAGCTCTATCTCACCGGTGTTGCGACTAACTTTGTGGTTGAAAGTACAGCCCGCTATGGTGCTGAGCTGAATTATGAAATTCACGTACTTGAAGACTGCTGTGCTTCCTGGTCAAAGGAGATGCATGAATTTGCAATCAGCATGACCCTGCCGCAGTTCGGCATTGTTGAATCAGCGGAGACCCTATTTCAGGCTCTGCAGGCCTGAGCAGGAGAGATGCTGCGATCAGCAGTCAGCAGAAACGGTCGGTTAAAAACCGAGTCGTATCCTGGAATAAAGGCAGGGTCCAAAAACGAATTTCTTTTATATATCAGGTTGTCAGACGACCAGACTATGACAGAATAATCTGCTTTAAAGATTATATTCTAACAAAAATCAGAGAGGTTTATTATGGCGATTAATAATTTCGTAAATCAAAGTTTTGAAAAAATGAAGAATGAATTATGTACGGGCATCATCAGTGACGTTATGGATCAGATGGGGTTCAACAACCAGACGCTAGGTAATGCAATACAGCCGTTGAAGGACGAAACAGTTATTTTCGGTCCTGCTTTCACCGCATTGGCTAATGAAGTTTATTCGATGCCGGAAGATCCGCTTACGGCACAGGCGAAAATCGTCGACCAGCTGCAGGAGGGCGAAATTTTCGTTTTGGCTACAAGAGGAAGAAACAACTGCGCAACCTTCGGCGATCTTTTTGCTACAAGAGTAAAAGCTAAGAAAGCCGCAGGAGTGCTGCTGGACAGTTATGCAAGAGATCTTAGAGATCTTAAGAAAATGAATTTCCCGTTGTTCTATAAGGGCAGCAATCCCCGTACTTCGAAAGGCCGGACTGAAATTAACGAATCTCATTTGACTGTATCGATAGACGGTGTAAAGATTAAGCATGGTGATTACATTTACGGCGATATTGACGGCATCTGTGTTATACCTCTGGAAATAGTTGAAGATGTAATGAAAAGAGCTGAACAGATTCTTGAAAATGAAAGGGTTGTAAGAGACGCACTTAAAGGCGGTATGTCCATTGAGGATGCATATAAGATCAATGGTGCAATATAGTTAACCATTTAGGAGGATATTGTGGATATTACTAATCAAATTGAATCTTTGGGAATTGTTCCGGTAGTTAAAATTGATGATGCAAAGGATGCTCTTCCCCTCGGCAAGGCTCTTGTAGATGGCGGGCTTCCTGTTGCCGAGGTTACTTTCCGGACTGACGCGGCGGAAGAATCAATCAGGATTCTTGCTGAAAACTATCCTGAAATGCTTGTCGGGGCCGGAACGGTTCTCAACGTTGAAAATGTAGATAAGGCTGTAAATGCCGGTGCTAAATTCATTGTGGCACCGGGTTTTAATCCCGAGGTGGTGGATTACTGCCTCAGTAAGAATATTCCGGTTTATCCGGGTGTGAACAGCCCAACACAGATAGAAATGGGAATCTCGCGCGGACTTAAAGTCCTTAAGTTTTTTCCCGCCGAAGCTTCCGGTGGTTTAAAAACCCTGAAGGCAGTATCGGCTGCTTACGGAGATCTAAGGTTTATGCCTACCGGAGGGATCTCCCGCGACAACATCGGTGAGTACCTGAGATTTGAAAAGATTCTGGCCTGCGGAGGAAGCTGGATGGTAAGCGGAGATCTTATCAGCGGCGGCAAATTTGATGAAATTGCACGTTTGGCCAATGAGGCAGTCCTGTCTGCGATTGGATTTGAGTTTGCCCATGTCGGAATCAATAGTGCGGATGAGAAAACCGCCGGTTCTTTTGTGAATTCGTTCCGCAGGCTCTTTGGTATGGACGGTAAAGAAGGCAATAGTTCTTTCTTTATAGGAAAAGATATTGAAGTGGTTAAGTCTCCGTTTCTAGGTGCCCATGGCCACCTGGCAATTAAAGTGAATAGAATGAGCCTTGCCAAAGCCTATCTTGAAAAACAAGGTGTGTTTTTTGATGAATCCACTGCCAAGTATAAAGGCGGCAAACTGATTGCCGTCTATCTGAAAGAAGAAATGAACGGCATGGCTGTTCATCTTGTTCAGGCATAGGAGGAAATAATGGGTAAAATAGTAACTTTTGGTGAAATCATGCTGCGCCTCAAATCTCCAGGACACGAACGTTTTTTTCAGAGTCCTGTTCTTGAAGCCACATTCGGAGGAGGAGAAGCCAATGTAGCGGTCGGGTTATCACGCCTGGGAATGCAGGCTGTATTTTTTACAGCTGTTCCCGACAACCCGATCGGTGATCACTGTATAGAACATGTGAGAATGCATGGTGTTGATACATCCAGTATTCTGAGAACCGGTAACCGATTGGGGACCTACTATCTGGAAGCCGGCGCAAATCAAAGGCCTTCGGTTGTCGTCTATGACCGGGCGGATTCTTCTGTTTCAAATCTGAGGGTAGGTGATGTCGATTGGAATAAAGTCTTCGAAACTGCCGATTGGTTTCATATTACCGGTATTACCCCTGCAATCAGTGCTTCTGCAGCTGAGGTTTCGATAGAGGCGGTAAAGAAAGCTAAGGAAATTGGACTTAAAGTATCCTGCGATCTGAACTTTCGGGGTAAATTGTGGAAGTACGGTAAATCGGCTCCGGAAGTAATGAGCGAGATGATAAAATATGTTGATGTCGCTATAGCCAACGAAGAAGACTGTCAGAAATCGCTGGGTGTCGAGTTGGATGTTGAGATTGAAAAGGCCAGCCTTGGTATCGATAAGTATAAGACCCTTACTGAGAAGGTTCTTTCGATGTATCCGAACCTTGAAATGATTGCTGTTACTATGCGTGAAAGCCATTCTGCAGATCATAATACCTGGTCTGCTGTTCTGAATGATCGTAAGAGCTTTGTGGTTTCACAGAAGTATGAGATTACTGATATTGTCGACCGCGTCGGCGGCGGGGACTCGTTTGCAGCATCTCTGATTTATGGACTGAATCATTACGGCAATGAAGATGCTCTGCGCTTTGCCGTTGCCGGTTCCTGTCTGAAGCATTCTATTCCCGGTGACCTTCCTCTTTTCTCATTGAAAGAGATTGAAGGTCTGCTGAAATCCGGAGGCTCCGGAAGAGTACAGAGATAGGGCGGATACACCGGGCGATAAAGGTCGGCAGATGTGATCAGCTTCTGAAGAATAGAGATATTTTCACTATTGATATTAACCTTTAATTGGAAACTCTGTATTTCATTTGATGAAGAGGGTTTTTGAAAATAGATTAAACGGCGGTATTGATTGATACCGCCGTCGTTGAATTGAGATCGTAATTTTTTTTAGGAGAGAGACAAAATAGGATTATTTAGTTAGAATTGAATAAATTATGAATGAAGTTACTTCTTTTTAAGGTTCTCATTACGAACATAAAAGCAGGTGGTTTCAATTTAATAACTGCTGTACTCCCGGTCAGTAGAAAGCTGGGAAGTGCTCTGTGAAGTATTAAGTCCGGAGTCAATAAAGGAATTTATATGAAGTCACTAACTAAACAGAAACTTTCTGATATGGCTGCTGATGAAATTATAAATTTCATCCGGGTTAATGCCTTGAAACCGGGCGATAAACTTCCTACTGAAAAGGAAATTTCTGAAAAGCTGAGTATAAGCAGGGCAAGTGTCAGGGAAGGGCTGATGAAACTGGAGAGCCTGGGTCTGCTGCGTAAGCAGCAAGGTTATGGTATTTTCATAAATGAAGTCACAATAGCGTCCTATTTTGGGTTTATGCAGCATACCCCGTTAACTGAGTTTATTATTTTAGAAAAACAGGACATCCTGAATCTTCTGGAACTGCGCTTTTCGCTTGAAACAAACGCCTGTCTAAATGCCGCCGGGATTATGAGTGATGAAGATTTGGCGGCTCTGCAAAATATATATAATGAGATGGATGCTCAAATTGATAATTCCGTTAAATTTATTGAGCTTGACAGAAATTTCCATGGTTGGCTGATAAAATTCAGCGGTAATACAATTATCAGTTTTTTTTATACAATTCTCGATGATCTGCTGTCGAAGCAATTTCAAATTACCTTTAAGAAGGAAAATCTTGATAGAATTCATTTTGATCACCGGAATATCCTGTCCGCAATGCTGCAGAAGGACGAGAAGGCGATAATGGTCTCATTGGATACCCATTTCAGCCATGTGCGTGAAATTATAGAGAAGCAGTAGAAGTTTTAAACAAAGTACCTGAAATTTAACCGAAGCTTAAAGAATTTTCCGGTTTTCAATTTTATTTATCTGTATCTTTATATACTATTGCCTATTTGTATTGTCTGCTCATCCGGAAGGAAGATTATTAATGCGGCAGGCTTTTGCCCTTCTTCCGCTTTGAACGGATGTATGCATAACCTGGTGATGTCTTATTCCGGTGATAACGAAATGAGTATTATGTCTGAAATTGAAATCGTTAGCAGATACATCCAGAAAAAATATATTTCCTAAAATTCTGTAAATGCCCAAATATAAAAGAAAATATTTCCTTGACAAAGCCTATTTCTATGATATGCTGATCACAAGAAAGAAATTTTTTCTAAAAAAGCTCGTATTGGGGGTTTAAGGCGAAAAAAGCTTCCCCATGAGAGGTTTGGGAAAAATTTCTATTTATTACCTTGAGAGGGATTTGTGGATAGATTTACAGGGAAGATTGCTGTAGTTACCGGCGGCGGGCAGGGAATAGGTGCAGAAATAGCATTAAGCCTTGCACGTCAGGAGGCCTCGATTGTGCTGGCTAACCGAAAGCCGGAAGGTATGGCAAAGGTAAAAGAAGAAATAATGCGGTTAGGCGGAAAGTGTATCTCGGTGCCGACGGACATTACAATCAAACGGGACATAGACAGGCTTTTCGAAGCGACACTGAAAGAATACGGCAGGCTGGATATTCTCGTTAATAATGCCGGAACAATCAGGCCGGCGCTCTTTGATGAAATGGATGAAGAGGACTGGGACTTCATCCAGCGTGTTGATTTAAAGGGACTCGCGTTCTGTACCCAGGCAGCCTCTGCAATAATGAAAAAACAGAAATACGGAAAGATTATAAACATATCCTCAATGTCGGCGCTTGGTGTATATATGCCCGGATTCGCCAGTTATTCGGCTGCCAAGGCTGCAGTCAACAGTTTTACCCAGACCTCAGCCCGTGAGCTTGGAAGCTGGAATATAAATGTTAATGCAGTAGCTCCCGGAGAGATCCTGACCGATCTAACCTATAAAGACCAGACAAAAGAAGAGGTCGAAGTCAAGCTGCAGCGTTCCACTGACATGACCATGCTCAAACGCCTTGGACAGGTAGCGGATGTGGCCAATGCAGTATGCTTTTTCGCTTCTGATGAGTCGTCGTTTATCACCGGAACGGTTCTGTCGGTCGACGGCGGAAGAATTGACAGGATGTAGATACAGAATGAGTATGCAGGATGATTTGATTATTCAGATGAAATCAATTACGAAGCTCTTTCCGGGGGTCAGGGCTTTGAGTGATGTCAATTTCTCGTGCCGCAGGGGAGAGATTCACGCTCTTCTCGGAGAAAACGGCGCAGGGAAATCAACGCTTATAAAGATCCTCAGCGGGGTATATGTACCTGATAATGGTGAAATTCTGCTTGAAAATGAGCAGATGTCTTTTAAATCACCCCATGACGCACAGCTCAAGGGAATCGGAGTCATTCATCAGGAATTGATCCTCGTTCCGTATATGAGCGTTGCCGAGAACATTTTTTTGGGACAGGAGAAGAAAACCAGGTTAAGTTTCATTAATTCCGCTGAAATGAACGAAAAGGCGCGTGAGATTCTGGCATCGATAGGTTCGGAACTTAATCCATCGGATATGGTCGCCGGACTCGATTCGACGAATCAAAAGATAGTTCAGATAGCAAAGTCACTGGTCAGGCATCCGCGGATTCTGATAGTAGATGAACCTACCGCGCCGCTTGGAACCAAGGAAGTCAAGGACTTCTTTGCCGCTCTCAGGCGGCTGAAAGAGCAGGGGACTACGATTATTTATATTTCGCATCACCTTGAAGAGATTTTCGAGATTGCGGACCGGCTGACTGTTCTTAAGGACGGGAAGTATGTCACCAGTGTAAATGTGACTGATACCAATATAGACGAGGTTATCAGGTTCATGATCGGCCGTGAGCTTGGCGACTTGTTTCCGATGAAAGCAGAAGACAGCATAGTCGGGGACACAATTCTTTCGGTCAGAAATCTGAATCGTGGAAACGTCCTCTTCGATGTCAACTTTGATTTGAGGAGCGGAGAGATTCTCGGGGTTGCGGGACTTGAGGGTAACGGGCAGGATACGCTGCTGCGCACCGTTTGCGGAAGCTTCGCAAAAGACAGCGGCGCAATCACTATAGAAGGGGTCGAGGTCAGAATAGAAGATCCGGTTGATGCAATCGCTGCAGGACTCGTTCTTGTTACCGACAAGCGTCATGATGAGGGTCTATGCCTTCAGCTGAGTGTAAATGACAATCTGGCCTTAACCACTCTGGGTAAAAGAGCGAAAGCCGGGGTCATTGATCGGAAAAAGGAAGCGGCGCTTGTTAAAAAGAATATTGATGAATTTAAAATAAAGACTCCCTCCGGCGATAAGCAGGCAAAGTTTCTCTCCGGCGGTAATCAGCAGAAAATTGTAATTGGGAAATGGCTCAACAACGACCCTAAAATCATTTTCATGATGGAACCTACGCTCGGCGTCGACGTAGGGGCCAAGGCTGAGATCTACCAGTTTGCCAGAAAGCTCGCCGATTCAGAGGGCAAGGGCGTTGTAATGGTTACAAGCGATATGCTTGAGCTTCTTGGTCTTTGTGACCGCATTCTTGTAATGCATAAGGGCCGGATTGTTAAAGAGCTGAGCCGTGAAGAAGCCACTGAAGAAAAGATTCTGAAAGCAGCAGTGGGGGTAAACTAGATGCAGATGGACAAATTGCTGAAAAGATCCGGGGGCGGGAGGTCTCAGCTTGGTTTATATATAGGAATTACGTTTGTAATAATCATTATCTTCTTCCTCGTCCCGGGTTTCAGGGGGGCGGAGAATATTTCGAATTTAATATTACGTGCAGTACCCCTGCTTGCGGTCGCCATTGGACAGACAATGGTCCTGCTTACAGCCGGAATCGATCTGTCAGTCAGTTCGATGCTGTCGCTGTCTACCGCGCTTGCATCTACCTTCATGCAGTATAGTATCGGATTCGGGGCCGGGCTCGCTGTCGCGGCGGGAATTCTTGCCGGTCTTGTGAACGGCCTGGCGGTTACGAAGCTCAGAATCAACCCCTTTCTCGTTACGCTCAGCACAAACATAATTATCGGCGGAATAGCGCTTTATATCAGGCCCTATCCGGGCGGAATTATCCCTATGGAGTGGGTTAATTTTATTACCTATAAGGTCGGGCCTGTACCTTCTACAGCTATTCTACTGTTCATTTTGATAGTTGCGGCGAGCATTATTCTGCTGAAAAAAACCGTATTCGGACGTCATCTCTATGCTGTCGGAGGCAATTTTGATGCTGCACGGCTTGCAGGTATCAATGCCGACAGAATACTGATAACAGCCTACATCCTCAGCGGGATCTGCTCGGCAGTCGGCGGGCTGTATATGACCGCCAGGATGAGCTGTGGTGATCCCAAAGTCGGTGTTCCGTTTCAGATGGAGTCCATTACCGCGGCCGTACTAGGCGGTACGGCGCTCACCGGAGGAAAGGGCGGTACAGTCGGTACTGTTCTCGGCGTAATACTGGTTGTTATGCTTGGAAATATTTTTAATCTTCTGAACTTCAATATCTACTGGCAGCAGGTTATCCGCGGAATAATCCTCCTGCTCGTCGTAGGCTATTCCGAATACAACCTGGTTGTGAAGGAAGAGCTTAAGTTGAAGAAGATGATTCGTTAATTTGCATACTATATAGAGGTATCTATATAACATAAATTTTCAATAAGGAGTATTGGATGAAGAAGATTGGTTCAGTAATGATTTTACTGGTCATGGCTATGCTGTTGGTGTTCAGCAGCTGCAGCCAGAGTTCAGCCGGCGGTGAGAAGACCGCAAGCGAACCAGCTGTACAGGAAAAGGCTGTTGAAGCAGCACGTCAAGGCTCAGCACTTGAATTCACCGATATGGGTCGCTATAAAAAGCAGCCAGGTTACAAGATTGGTTATTCGTTCCACGGCGGCGGAATATCTTTCGATATTCAGAGCATTAATGCGTTCAAGTGGGTTGCAGAAGAGCAATTCGGCGGCATCATAGATGAACTCTATGTTACTGAAGCTCAGTTTGACGTCTCAAAACAGATTTCGGATGTTGAAGACCTGATGGCTAAGGGCATTGATGGTCTTGTTATTTCTCCGACCTCACCGACTGCTGTAATCCCGATAATTGATAAGCTTTACGATGCAGGAATCCCTGTTGTCGTAGTACTCGGTGAATACGACGGAAGCAAGTACACCGCATACCGTGCAACCGATGCCCAGGCCTTCGGCAGAATGGGCGGTGAATGGATTGTCGAAAAACTGACCGAGAAATACGGTTCTCCCAAGGGTAACGTTATCGCGCTTCGCGGTGTTGCCGGTGCAGCAGCCGACGTAGGACGCTGGGAAAGAGGTGCAAAGCCGGTTCTCGATAAGTATCCTGATATCAAGATTGTAGGCGAAGCAGAGGGCCAATGGGCATATGACGAAGGCCGAAGAGTATCGGAAAGCCTTCTCACTGCCAATCCGGATGTTGATGCAATCTGGAGCTGCGGCGGACAGATGTCTCTTGCGGCTGCGGAAGTTTGCGATGAAAAAGGACTCAAGGGCGTATTTATTACAGGTGAAGACTATAACGGTTTCTATAAATACTGGGTAGCAAACAAAGCTAAGGGCTTCTCAAGCCTTTCTCCGACCTATCCCTCATGGATAGCCACCGAGGGTCTCAGTACTCTTGTAAGCGTGCTGATGGGCGAATCTGTCGTGAAAACCGTCCTCTATCCGCCTCCGACGGTTACCGATGATACGGTTGAGAATTATGTAATTCCGGATCTTCCGGACACTATCTGGGTTGCGACATCAGTACCCCACGATATTCTTACCGAATGGTATAAATAAAACTATACAGCCGGAACCTGACTTTTCGGTTCCGGCTGATTTCAGTTTGAGAGAAAAGGACAGGTATGAATTCAATAGCAGTAAACTCAGGATCATCCGGCAGAATCAGGGAATTCCTTTCCAACCGCACAACACTAGTTTTTATCGCACTTTTTGCGATAGTGCTTATTGCCGGAATATTGATGCCTGTATCAGTCAGCGGCAGCAATATAAAGAACGTACTTAGAGAGGCATCAATTCTCGGGATAGTTGCAATAGGACAGGGCATAGTAATGCTCAGCGGCGGAATGGATATTTCGGTTGGCAATATTATGTTCATGGTGATAATTTACGGCGGGAAATTCATGGAATCATCTGCCGAAAGATTTTTACCGGTGGCGCTGCTGTGTATTGCGGCAGGTGCTGCAATCGGTTTTATTAACGGTATTGGTGTCTCAAAGTTCAGAATATCTCCGATTATCATGACTCTCGGTACGTCATCTATCCTGTTCGGAGCAATCTATATCTTCGGCGGTAATATGGTAAGCCAGGCTGCGCCGAAAATTCTGCAGAAGATTGGAAAGAACATATTACTTGATATCGTTCCTGTTACAGGAATTATCTGGCTGGTAATTGCCGCAGCGGCTATTTTCCTCCTGTTCCGGACAACTTTCGGGCGCAGGATTTATGCGACGGGAAATAACTTTCAGGCTGCCTGGTTTGCAGGAATAAAGCCTGTGCGTGTTCAGGTGGCATCATACATGATCTGCGATGCGCTTGCAGCTCTTGCTGGCCTGCTGCTGCTTGGTTACCTCGGGACTCCTACGCTGCGATTTACCGATATCTACACGATGGGCTCGATCTCGGCTGTAGTAATAGGCGGTATTGAGTTTTTTGCGGGAATAGGCAATATTGCGGGTACAATTGCCGGAACACTGATTGTACGGTTTCTGTTCAACGTTCTGGTTATGATGAACGTACCGCCAGCCGGGCGTATGATCGTTGAAGGTGCTCTGATTCTTGCTATCGTATCGTTTTACAATTTTAAATCGAAATAATTTCATAGTTTTTTCATTCGGATTCAGCTGATTTCTTTATATGCAATATAGGAAGAAAAGAATGAAAAGATTATTCATTCTGCACTCAATATTGTGACAGCAGCTGTAAAACTATTTGCAGCTGCTGTTCCCGTTTCTGTTGATTTTTCATTTAGAGCGGTGAATATTTTATAAGCAAGACAATGAAGCACAAAACAGTTCTTACCCCAATCTTCGCTATGCGTGTTCACATTTGGTACAGGCAGGGGGCTTCAGTGCTGTACTCTTTTGCACTGCATGGTCCGAATACTGAAATCAGATTGACATAAAAAAACGGTCATCCTTAATAAGGACAACCGTTAAACATTTTAGCAGGGACAGGATTCGAACCTGCGACCTCCGGGTTATGAGCCCGACGAGCTGCCAGCTGCTCTACCCTGCGTCGTTGTGTTGGAAATATAATCATATTTACTGATAGTGTCAACACTTATCGCTGACCTTTTTTGATTATTTTCAGGCTGCCGGGGCATGGTTATAGTCAGCTGCGGCCTGCCATCCGGTCAAGAGCGAGGGCGTCTTTCTGCAGTCTTCGGAGTACTATCCATCCCGCTATCAGCAGCGGAATAACAAGGAGTCCGAGCGCAGTTCCCGTAAAAAGCACAAAATCGTACAGGCCGTGGATGACAATTGCTGCCAGAAAACCCCTGATAATCGTATTCGTACCGCTGAATTTTGCATAACCGATGTAATAGCCCATAATTCCGGATGCAACAGCATGAAGAGGCACCGCCGAGAAAGCGCGTATCAGCACTGTCATCGTTCCGCCTGTACTGTAAAGAATGTTTTCGAAACATGCGAATCCCATGCTTGCTGCTATCGTGTAGGTGATTCCATCGCTTATTTCGTCAAAGTCAGGCTTGTTAAAGATATACAGCCGGACGACAGCTAGTTTTATTCCTTCTTCTACAAGAGCCGCGACAATGAAGGCTTTTGCAAACATGCTCTGAAGGTTTCCCGACATCAGCGCGAAAGGCTCGAGAAACATCTCAATCAGCAGCGCAGGAAAAACGGAAAAGAAACCGAGTATGAATACCTTCCAGATAAGTATTACCGGTTCTTTTTTCTGGCTGTCACGCATATAAAAATAAAAGATAAGTGCGAGCGCCGGAATGACAGCGAAGAAAATGTTCAGAAATAATCTACCCATCCAGACAGAATATTATAATGAACGTGAATTGTCAGCTACAAAATTCAATTGACGGATTTGTGCTATCTTATTAATTTATGTTCATGAGATACGACAAATTTACACTTAAAGCGCAGGAAGCCCTGCAGGAAGCTGATGCTGTAGCGCATGAATATAACCATTCGGGAATAGATATCCCGCACTTTCTTAAAGCCCTGATGAATCAGGAAGACGGTGTTATACCGCCGCTGCTTGACAGACTTGGTGCCGACCGGCGGATGGTTTCTGCCGAAATTGACGGTATGCTGAGTGCCCTGCCGAAGGTTTACGGAAGTAATGCGTCGGTGACGATTACCCCTGCATTATCATCCGCGCTGAATTCAGCAGCGAAGGAAGCCGAAAAACTCAAAGACGATTATGTAAGTACAGAGCATATTTTTCTCAGCATCCTCAGCACGGACACAGGAGCCGCACGGCTGCTGAAAAAGAACGGTATTACACGTGACGGCATTCTCAGCGCTCTGCGAACCCTGAGAGGTAACCAGAGGGTTACCGATCAGAACCCTGAAGGAAAGTACCAGGTTCTTGAGAAATTCTGCAAAGACCTGACCGAGCTTGCAAGGCGCGGAAAACTCGACCCCGTGATAGGCCGTGATGAAGAAATCCGGCGGGTTATGCAGGTCCTTTCGCGCAGAACGAAGAATAACCCCGTACTGATTGGAGAACCGGGGGTAGGCAAGACTGCCATAGCGGAAGGCCTTGCGGGAAGAATTATCAGCGGTGATGTTCCCGATTCCCTGAAAAACAAGAAGCTGCTTGCACTTGACCTGGGTGCCATGATTGCCGGGGCCAAGTTCAGGGGAGAGTTTGAAGAACGGCTGAAAGCTGTTATTTCAGAGATTGCCGCCGCAGAGGGACAGATAATCCTGTTTATTGACGAATTGCATACTTTGGTCGGTGCGGGTGCCGCAGAGGGCTCCACTGATGCGTCCAACCTGCTTAAGCCTGCCCTTGCTAGGGGTGAGCTGCACGCAATCGGCGCTACAACACTTGATGAATACCGCAAGCATATAGAGAAGGACCCTGCGCTTGAACGGCGTTTTCAGCCTGTTTATACGAAGGAACCGTCCGTAGAAGACACTATCTCCATACTCCGCGGTCTGCAGGAACGCTACGAGGTCCATCACGGGGTAAGAATCAAGGACGAAGCCCTGATTGCCGCGGCTGTGCTTTCCGACCGTTACGTGACGTCCCGCTTTCTGCCTGATAAGGCAATTGACCTCGTCGATGAAGCGGCAAGCCGGCTTAAAATGGAAATAGAGAGTCAGCCGACCGAACTCGATAAAATAGAACGGAAAATCCTCCAGCTGAATATCGAGAAGCAGGCGCTGTCACGTGAAGACGACGAGGCTTCAGCTGAGCGCCTGAAGAATATTGAAAAAGAGCTCGGCGGACTCAAAGGCAAAAGAGATGCGATGCATCTTCAGTGGAAGAACGAAAAGTCCGTTATTGAAGAAATAAGAAGTCTGAAGGCTGAACTTGAAGAACTCAAGGCCGAAGAGGTCCGCCACGAACGGGAAGGCAACCTTCAGCGCGCGGCTGAGATTAAACACGGTCTGCTTCCGCAGAAACAGGCTGAGATCGCAGAGAAGGGCAAGAGGCTTGAAGATCTTCAGCAGGGAAACAGTCTTCTGCGCGAGGAAGTCGAAGAAGAAGACATTGCAAGGGTTGTTTCAACCTGGACGGGAATTCCCGTGTCGAAGATGCTCGCTTCCGAAATGGAAAAATACCTGAAGCTTGAAGAAATTCTTGAAGAGAGGGTGGTCGGCCAGGACGAGGCCATCAGAGCGGTTTCCGATGCGATTCGCAGAAACAAGACAGGCCTGTCGGATGATGCCCGCCCCCTCGGGTCGTTCATATTCATAGGTCCAACCGGTGTCGGAAAGACCGAGCTTGCGAAGACACTTGCTGATTTTCTGTTCAGTGATGAAAAGGCGCTGACCAGGATTGATATGAGCGAGTATATGGAAAAGTTTTCGGTCTCGAGGCTTGTCGGGGCGCCTCCGGGATACGTCGGCTATGATGAAGGCGGACAGCTTACCGAAGCCGTCAGACGCAGGCCGTACTCGGTTGTTTTGTTTGACGAAATTGAGAAGGCTCACCCCGATGTATTCAATATACTTCTGCAGATGCTCGACGATGGGCGGCTGACTGACAGTCAGGGCAGGGTGGTAGATTTCAGGAATGCCATTATCATTATGACAAGCAACCTCGGCAGCGAACTTCTGCTGGGCGTTGAGGATCCTTCAACGGTAAGCGGTCAGATTGATGCGCTGCTCAAATCGACATTCAAGCCTGAATTTCTGAACCGTATAGACGAGATTATTTCATTCAAGAGGCTCGGCCGTGACCAGATAACCAGGATTGCAGATATTCAGCTGCGAATACTGAAAAAGCGGCTTGAAGCCCGCAAAATTACACTGGAATTTACTCCCGAAGCGGAAGAATATATCGCAGCCGCCGGATTCGATCCCGCTTTCGGTGCAAGACCTCTCAAGAGGACCGTCCAGAACCTTGTTCAGAACCCGATGGCTAAGGAAATGCTTGCCGGAAAGATAAAGGAAGGCGATACAGTACGTGTCCTGAAATCCGTAGACGGTTTGGCGTTCGAGACAATCTGATTCCGACGGCGGCAGGGAGCTGCATCTGTTCCCTGCCCATATTTTTTATTTGCACCAAAATACCGCTTGCAAGGAACAGGTGTGCTCAATTCGGCCGTATCGTTTATGATATTCAGCCTGCAGGAGCTGCGTGCCGTGAAAAATTTTTGAGGTCTTCCGACCAATTTTTTGCGGTGCGCGGGTTCTGCAAGCGGAAGATTGGTAATCATTTACGGTCAAATTGAGTAGAGCTTATCCGCTCATATTTCCGTTGAAAAAAAGCCGCCTATTTAGTATGATGCATCCACATACAATATCAGGAGGCCTCAATGGCTAAGCTCTGGCAGAAAAATTATGAACTTAACGAACTTGTAGAACGTTTTACAGTGGGACGTGATTATATTCTCGATAACGCGCTTATAATTCCCGACTGCGTTTCTTCAATTGCGCATGCCAGAATGCTGCATTCAATCGACCTTCTTACTGCTGATGAGCTTGAAAAGCTTGAATCGTCGCTGAAGGCAATCATAGAAGACTTCAGGAACGGCAACTTTTCAATCAAGCCGTCCGATGAAGACTGTCATACAGCTATCGAGAATTATCTTACGGTGAATGCGGGTGCTGCCGGGAAAAAGATACATACCGGGCGTTCCCGGAATGACCAGGTGCAGACTGCCCTCAGAATGTACAGCAGGGCGTCGATATTGAGTCTTCTTGAAAAGGGCGCCGCCCTTGCCTCCTGCCTGCTTGCGTTCGCCGAATCAAATAAGAACGTCCCGATGCCCGGGCGCACGCATATGCAGATTGCAATGCCTTCGACTGTCGGCCTTTGGGCGGCAGCCTGGGCGGAAGAGATCATCGACAGCCTTAAAAACCTGTATTCCGTTTACGGGCTTGTCAACCAGAGTCCGCTCGGAGCGGCAGCCAGCTACGGCACCCCCCTGCCGCTGAACCGCGAGATGACGGCGGAGCTTCTGGGTTTTGCACGGGTGCAGAATAATGTTCTATACGTGAATAATTCGCGGGGAAGACTAGATTCGCTCGTGATTAACGCGGTTGAACATATAGTCCTGATTTTAAGCAGCGCCGCACAGGATCTGATCCTTTTCTCTCTGCCCGAATTCGGCTATTTCAGCCTGCCGGCGGAGCTGTGTACCGGTTCCAGTATAATGCCTCAGAAGAAAAACCCCGACGGTCTCGAACTGATGAGGGCTAAGTCAGCCACCATTTCAGGCTACTCCATGACGATTAAACAGATTGTCAGGGCGCTTCCGTCCGGCTATAACCGGGATTTTCAGGAGACCAAGGAACCCTATATGAACGGCATTGAGCTTGCTGCTCAGTGTATCGATATAATGAACCTCACCTTTACCAGGCTGCAGGTCAACCGGGCAAATCTTGAGGCTGCATTCACCCCTGAAATCTATGCTACCGACGCGGCAATAGAGCTTGTAGCGGGCGGGGCAAGCTTCCGCGACGCATATAAAGAGGTTGGGTTGAACCTTGATTCTCTTGGTGATCGTGAACCTTCAGCGGTGAATTCCTCCAGAACCTCAACGGGAACCGGAGGGAATCTTAATCTTGGTGCTGCCGAGAGAGACCTTCGCATGATTGAGGAACAAACTGCCGCGTCAAGGGCGGCTCTGCTGAATGCAGTAACCGCGCTTGCCGGGGATAATGTAGAATTGATTTAAATGGAAAGCGTCTAAAAACTGCTGCTTTCAGACGTTCCCATGCTTAGTCCTGGTAAATTGCTTTCAGGGCTTCAGCAATATTAAGAGCATAGTCCCCGATGTGTTCGATATGTTTAACAATATCCAGGTACAAGAGTTCCGCTTTTACATCGGAACCTGCCTGGATTCGTTTTCTTGTTTTCTTCTTCAGAATTCTTCTTTCTTCATCCACACGGGTTTCGAGTTTCAGTGCTTCGTTTAGTTCATTTTCGGTGAACTGGTGGTTCATGTTTGTTCTGATGAATGTCAGAAAATCCGATACCGTATTGGTTATTGGACCAAGTGCCTTCACGGCCTCGTTGGGTATGTCGAGTTCCTTATTGTGTCGCCGTTCGGCTAAAAGAGCCAGGTTGAAGCAGCTGTCGCCGATGCTCTCGAGTTCATTTACAATGCGGATCATTCCGGTCGCCATAATCATTCCGTCTTCATTGAGTCCCTCTGTTGAACATTCAATAAGATAGGCGGTAATCTGCTCCTGCATCTGATCCGTGAAATCTTCCATATCCTTCAGCTGCTTGACCCGTTTGCCCAGTTTCTTCTCGGGATTGTTGAATACATCGACAAAGTTGCTGAACATTTCGGCATTGATGCCGGCCATTTTGGATACTTCTGCCTTTGCCTTCATCAGGTTGAATTCGGCAGTATCCTGCAGACCTGTGGATATGTACCTGAATTCATACTGCAGATCAAAGTCCTCTTTGCTCTCGGGTACAAGCTTTTCAACCACTTTTGCGAACTGCGGAATGAACCATATGAAAATTGCCGTGTTGATAATATTGAAAAGGGTATGGAACATTGCAAGATGCTCAGGGATTGACGCCCCGGTTGCGGGATCTCCGGGTACAATCATGTCGACCAGGTGCAGAAATGGACTGTAGAAAATTGTAACTACGACAGCACCGAAAATGTTGAAAAGAATATGCGCCCTCGAAGCCCTTTTTGCATTTGTATTGGTGCCTATCGAGGCAAGGTATGCCGTAATTGTGGTACCGATATTGGAGCCTACAATGATTGCCGCTGCAGTGTTGTAGTCGATCCATCCCGAGTATGCCATCGTCAGGGTAATAGCCATCGATGCGGACGAAGACTGAATTATTACAGTCAGCAGGGTGCCGATGAAAACGAACATGATGAATGAAAGGAATCCCCAGTCTGCAAATTTAGCCAGAAATTCCAGGTATTCGGGGTGGCTTTTAATGTCCGGAACCGAATCCTTCAGGAATTCGAGACCGAGGAACAGGATTCCGAACCCTATAAGTACCTCGCCGAGGTCCTGCTTTCCCAGTTTTCTGGAAAATACCAGCGGCAGCCCTATTCCGATAGTCGGCAGCGCAATAGTTACGATGCTGAATTTAAAGCCTATCAGCGCAACAATCCATCCGGTTACTGTTGTTCCGATGTTTGCTCCCATTATCACGCCGATTGCCTGCGCGAGCGAAAGCAGTCCGGCGTTGACAAAGGAAACCACCATAACGGTAGTTGCTGAAGATGACTGGATAAGAGCCGTAACTACGAAGCCTGTCAATGCGGCTGCGAAACGGTTGATAGTCATATAATTCAGAACTTTCTGAAGGCCGTCGCCTGCAGTTTTCTGAATTCCGTCGCTCATTACCTTCATGCCGTATAAGAAAAGGCCGAGGCTTCCTGCAATCTTTAAAATTGTATAAATTACCATAATAATGTTAGTTTTTTAACAGTAATCAAATAAAAGGTAAAGGTAGTAACTTCTTAAATACGCGTTTTTTACGATATAATATAAAGAATTTTAAGCCTGCTGAAACTACCGGGTCTGCAGGATTGAGCAATGCCGAAGCAGCCGTTTTCCGCTGCGGAAGTTTTCAAATTATTTCCTTTCGTGTATTGAAAATGCCTGCGTGTATATGCTACAGTCAGCTATCAAATTCTGGTGGTATCTATGGTATTTACAAGATCGTCTCTTTTAGGCGTTATTGCATGTCCGGGTGCGGAAAAGATTACCAATGAGATCATTTCCGATCTCAAATCTATCTATCTTAAGTACTATAAAAAGACAGCCGATTCCCTTGTGTCGAGGTATGAATACACACGCGAGGAAGTCATTAAAAATATAAACTTTGTAAATGAACTCACTTCCCAGAAGGGGCAAAGGCCCAAGGATGTGACGAAATACCGTCCGCCTTCATACCAGATCCCCATTAAATTTACCCGCTTTGCCAACGGCGAGGTTAAATCCGAGATCCAGACTTCCATTCGCGACATGGATATTTATATCATTCAGGATCCGGGCAATCATTATCCTATCGATATTAATGGCGACGGCAAGAAAGTATCTCTTTCGGTCAATGATCATCTTATGCTGCTGTTTACATCGATCGATGCGGTAATCGGAGCCGGGGCTCAAAGCGTTACAGTGGTTGTTCCTCTTTTTCCTTACAGCCGTCAGCACAAAAAGAAGGGCCGCGAGGCTCTTACCGCAGCATGGTTCGGACGTACCTGTGAACAGATGGGTGTTTCGAGGATAATAACCCTCGATATACACTCAAAGGCAATCGAAATGACGTTTCAGTCGCTCCATCTTGAAAACCTGCATGCATCATACCAGATTATCCGTGAACTCAGCGCTCTTGTTGATATAGAGAGCGACGACCTTGTAGTCGTTTCTCCGGATACCGGAGCGGTTGACAGGAACAAATTTTTTGCCGGTACGCTTAAGAAGCCGCTGGCCATGATTTACAAGGAACGCGATTATTCCAGGTTCAGCTCTGATGCAAGCGCGAATAATATTACCGATATGAAGCTGCTCGGTGACGTGAAAGGCAAAACGGTATTCATGGCCGATGATATGCTCGGAACCGGCGGCACGCTGATTAAGGCAATGGAGATGCTGAAGAACAAGGGCGCAGAGAAGATTATATGTGCCGTAAGTCTTCCGCTTTTTACTGGCGACGCGGTTGAAAGTTTTGAGGCGGCCTACCAGAAAGGCCTTTTTGACACCATCATCGGTACGAATGCCGTTTATCATACCGATGCGGTCCTGGGCCGTGAATGGTATGTATCTGCATGTATCAGCGAACTTTTTGCAAGAACCATTTCAAGGGTGCATCACGGCAACTCGTTAAGCTCCCTGCTTGATAATACGAAGATAATAAGCCGGCATCTGGGTCCTATGTGATAACAGCCCCGCCGGCTTGTTCCCTTTACTAAATTCTATTACAGATACCTTTTCGATTCTTCACCGCTGACTGCCGCAAAAAGCTCTATGTACTGCTTCATCGGGCTGGAGTTTATTTTGACAAAAAGGACTTCTTCTATCTGGAAGAGTCCTACCGATTCGGTCATCTCGATCATGATTCTGACCGGTTTTTCGCCGCCTTTTTCTATTATAACCTTTTCGATGGCAGCCGCCGAATATTTATGAATGTCGCCGACATGCGAACCTGACTCAATCAGCATCGGAATTCTTGAACGGCCTTTTTCCATATCCAGTCCGTCGGCAATAAGGACTATCCCGGCTTCGAGTGAATGAATTCTGCGATTTCCCATATGACCGCTTATACATTCAAGCGCAAGCGATTTTACCGTAACGGCTTTCCTGAGATCGTCCGGGTAGACATGATGCATTATCCGGTCGAGAAGGCTGACGCCAAGTATTGCCGAGTATCTTTCATGTTCTTCTCTGCCCACCGTCATACCAATATCATGCAGGAATGCTGCTGTAAGCATGGCGACCATGCTGTCTTCGCGGGTTCCCCATTCTTCCGCTTCAAGGTTGATCCTGATTCCGGCATCGGTAAGCAGGTTTGCCATAGTTATCGCGTTCAGGGCTACCTTGCGCATGTGTACAGGTCCGTGATCGTTGTAATTGAGCCGTTTTATAGACACTGTATTGGCGTAATCCTGAAGATATTTTATCTCGGGATCTTCGATCATGAATTCTACGGCAGCTTTGCATTTACCGTCGATCTTTTTAAGGATTTTTCTGTCCAGGGATGTTTCTTTTGGTGATTTCATAGCTGCTCCTGTAAGGGCGCCAATAATATGAATTATGGCTGCATCTTAATTACAATTACACTTGCAGCCATCAATAGCAACGAAAAAAAGTAGATTTTTTTCGTCACCATTGCTGCCTGCAAGAGTGACCAGTAAAAGTGTAGTCATAATTTATATTCCTGTCATCTCGAAAGCGGTATTTTGGGTTAAATAAAAACACGGCATAGAGAATTATCTGAAATATTCGGGTTTTTGTTGAGTTTTCAACCGCTTTCAAAGGTCAAATTAAAACGGCTGCCGCAAATGTGCCGGACGTTGCCGGTGTGCCGGACGTTGCCGGCGGAATAAATTCTTGTAAGGAAGAAGGATTTTGTTCTTGCTCCTTTGTCAAAATTATACTAATATTTTTTACTGTCGTGTAGAGCAAAAACAAGGCTAATTCTTATTGACAAAAAAAAATATCTTTGTTATGTTCATGCAACTATGTCTTGCCTCTGTAGCTCAGACGGTAGAGCACATCCATGGTAAGGATGGGGTCACCGGTTCAATTCCGGTCGGAGGCTTATTGGTAAATAAGCAACTACAGCATGAATCTGTTCAGATGTGTTGATAATCAGGAGAGGCTGAAATGGCTAAAAATAAAAAAGGCGCAGTTGAAAACATAGCGCTCAAATGCAGTGAGTGTAACCGCCGCAATTACACTACTCAGAAAAACAGGCGGAACATGCAGGGTAAGATGGAACTCAACAAGTATTGCAAGTGGGACAACAAGCATACTCTGCACGTAGAAACAAAAATTAAGTAAATTACATACAGGCCAGTAGCTCCAACGGCTAGAGCGCCGGTCTCCAAAACCGGATGTTGTAGGTTCGAATCCTACCTGGCCTGTATTTTTTTTCATATGGACGGGAGCTCAAGATGAAAAGGATTATTCAGTTTTTCAAGGACAGTGTTTCTGAGCTTAAGAAAGTCTCATGGCCCAGTCGCGAAGATGTAACAGCCTCAACAAAGGTTGTTGTTATTTCTGTTGTTATTTTTGCGGCTATTCTCGGTCTTGTGGATTTTCTGCTTGTTACAGGGATTGATAAGCTTTTCAGTTAAAAAAAACTTGTAGCCGCTGACCGGAGAATGCGCTTCGGCAATCTTTAAGGAAAGGTGATTATGGCTAAAGGCTGGTATGTTGTTCACACGTACTCAGGGTACGAAAATAAAGTAGAAAAGTATATACGACTTCTTATGGAGGAACCTGAGCTGAGCAGCGTAATTCTCGATATAAAGGTTCCAGCCGAAGATGTCGTAGAAGTCAAAGACGGTAAAAAGAAGGTTTCGTCCAAGAAGTTTCTGCCGGGTTATATCCTGGTTGAGATGGATCTTCCTGATATCAGGTGGGAGGCCGCCTGTTCCAAAATAAGGATGATTCAGGGTGTGACCGGATTTGTCGGAGCCCGTAAGGGTTTTAAGCCTCAGCCGATCAGCCAGGACGAAGCCCGGGCTATACTTCAGAAAGCCGGCGAAATCAAGTCTGACAAGGTTCTCAAGCCGAAGCAGAGTTTTGCCATTGATGAAACCATCAGAATTATTGATGGTCCTTTCGACACATTCACCGGTACCATCGAAGAAATCAACCTTGAGAAGGGTAAGCTGAAGGTTATGGTCGGTATTTTCGGCCGGGCGACACCGGTAGAACTCGATTTTTTACAGGTTGAAAAATTATAAGATGACTGCCTGCTGCAGGTTAACTGTGCAGGCGTGATTTTTTCCCGTCAGCAGACGGGTTATTGAAGATGGGAGCGTGACTGCCGGGGACGGCTGTTATGCGTTTGTACCACGAAGGAGATTCAAATGGCAAAGAAGAAGGTCACGGCGCTGATTAAGCTCCAGGTACCTGCCGGTAAGGCGACTCCGGCTCCGCCAGTTGGCCCTGCACTGGGTCCTCATGGTGTGTCTGCACCCCAGTTCTGTCAGCAGTTCAATGACAAAACAAGCAAGTTTGAACCGGGTCTCACTATTCCGGTTGTTATCACAGTTTACGCGGATAAATCATTCACATTTATCACCAAAACTCCTCCTGCAGCTGTTTTAATCAAAAAAGCTATTAATCTTGCAAGCGGTTCTGCGGAACCTCACAAGGTTAAGGTTGGAAAGATTAAAAAAGCCCAGATTGTAGAAATCGCTGAAACCAAGATGCCTGATCTTAACGCAAACGATATTGATGCTGCCGTTAAGATTATTTCAGGTACAGCCCGAAGCATGGGCGTTGAAGTGGAGGGCTAGATGAAACGCGGAAAGAAATACGTTGAAGCAGCAGCCAAATACGATAAACAGCAGCTTTACACCTATGATGAAGCTGCAAAGCTTGTTAAGGAGCTTGCTTACGCAAAGTTTGACGAAACTGTAGAAGTTTCAGTTAAACTGAACCTTAAGAAAAGCCAGACTGTAAGGGACACTACGGTTCTTCCGGAGCAGTTCAGTGCAGATAAAAGAGTTCTTGTATTTGCTAAAGGTGAAAAGGCCGAAGAAGCCAGGGAAGCCGGTGCAGCTTTTGTCGGAGACGACGATTTGATTAATAAGATCAAGGGCGGATGGCTCGACTTTGATGTTGCTGTAGCCACTCCCGATATGATGAAGGATGTTGGACGTCTTGGTCCGATACTCGGACGAAGGGGGCTTATGCCTAACCCGAAAACCCAGACTGTTACATTCGATATCAAGGGTGCTCTTGCGGAGCTTTCAAAGGGCCGTGTTGAGTACAGGTCTGATAAAACCGGCGTTGTTCATATAGCGGTCGGAAAGGTTTCGATGGATCCTGCGAAAGTTAAGATTAATGCTGAACATATTGTTGCAGAGATTACCAGGAAGAAGCCTGCGGAAGTTAAGGGTGATTTTATAAGATCGGTTGCCCTTTCATCGACTATGGGTCCCGGTGTCAAGGTTAATCTCAAGGACGCTGATTAGGCTTAAGGAGTTATCGATGTCAGATTATACAATAAAAATCCAGCCTGAGAAGGTCGAAGCGATAAACGCGCTGAAAAAAGATTTCGAAGGCGTTGAAAATTTTATTTTCACAGATTACCGCGGACTCACTGTTGAGCAGATTACGACGCTCAGAACAAAGCTCCGCGAAACAGGATCTACGTACAAGGTTGTTAAGAACAGGTTTGCGAAAATAGCTCTTAAAGAGCTTGATAAGCCCGAAGTCGGCGACCTGCTTGTCGGTCCCACCGCTGTTGTCATTACCGGAGAAGAAGCCGGAACAGCAGCGAAAGAGCTTTTTGCGTTTGCGAAGGAAGCTCCTGTGTCGGTTAAGGGCGGTCTGATCGGGACTGATGTTTTCGATTCAAGCCAGATGGAGGCATACTCCAAGCTCCCGACAAAGAACGAACTTATTGCAAAGCTTATGGGTACGATGAATGCACCGCTGCAGAACTTCGTATACATTCTGAATGCTGTGCCTGAGAAGTTTGTAAGAACCCTCAAGGCCTATGCTGATAGCAAAGAATAAGCTGGTTGCTTATTCTTTGCTGCCTGGAGTTATAGGCTGCGCTTAATACCTCCGGCATTAAATGGTTGGAATAATCAAAAGTCAAAACTTTTGATTATATATTATGGTTTGCAGAAATTGCGAACCTTAAATATCAGCATTAGTCTTCATGGTAGCACATGCTATTGCTGATTAAAAAAATACATATAATAAGGAGAAGATAATATGGCTACAAAAGATGAAATTTTAGAAGCAATCGCAGGTATGACAGTACTCGAGCTTTCCGAGCTCATTTCTGCCATGGAAGAAAAATTCGGCGTTACAGCCGCTGCTCCAGTAGCAGTTGCTGCCGCACCCGGTGCTGCAGTAGTAGCTGAAGCTGCTGAAGAAAAGACTGAGTTTGACGTTGTTCTCAAAGGTTTTGCCGATGGACAGAAGATTCCTGTAATCAAGGAAGTTCGCGGAATTACCGGACTCGGACTTAAAGAAGCCAAAGAAATGGTAGAAGGCGGCGAGACTACACTTAAAGAAGGTGTTTCAAAAGAAGAAGCTGCTTCGCTGAAAGAAAAACTTGAGGCCGCCGGCGCTGTTGTTGAAATTAAATAGCCGATTGCTGCGAAATATCAGAAAATTGACTCAGCAAACCACCGGAAGGGCACTTTCGGTGGGTTTGTTGTATTCTGAGATTGTTCCGGGATTAGATAATTCCGGATTCTTTCGATAAAAAAGCGCATTTTGCTTTGAGCCGGATTTCCGGTCGGGCAATTTGGAGGTTGGCATAACCGGGGGCATAGCTCGAGGTTGTGTGAAACTCCAAAATCAATTTCGGTGAATAGCCGCTTTTTAGGCGGTGAAATTGGTTCGCTAATCAAAAATCAGGGGGTGGTTATGCTTAACAAGGGCAAAACCATAGAGAGGACATATATAGGGATGGAATACTATGAGGTTCTGGATCTTCCGAATCTTATAGATATTCAGCTTTCGTCTTATGAAAAGTTTCTCCAGCGTGAGGTCGTGAAGGATAATGAATTACCCAGGGATATGGGGCTGGAAGAGGTTTTTCAGACCGTTTTTCCCATTGAAAGTCCTAACGGCGACATGATCCTGGAGTACGACAGATATTTTCTTGATGAAGAGAACATGAAGTTCTCCGAAGCTGAATGTAAACAGAAGGGGATCAGTTATGCGGTTCCTATTAAAGCCAGAATAAACCTCCTTTTTACAGAATCCGGAGAAATCAGACAGAAGGATATCTATATCGGTGATATTCCGCTGATGACCGAACGAGGCACCTTTATAATCAACGGTGCGGAGCGAGTTGTCGTCAGTCAGATTCACAGGTCTCCCGGTGTTATTTTTTCACATGAGAAGGGCATTTACTCTTCAAGGATAATTCCTTACCGGGGTTCCTGGCTTGAATTTGAAATAGACCAGAAGAAAGAGCTGATCTACGCAAAGATCGACCGGAAAAAACGAATACTGGGTACTCTCTTTCTGAGGGCTCTCGGATACACTACCCGTGAGGAAATAATAGATCTCTTTTACAAATCTGAAAAGATTACTTTTTCTGCTGATAAAGAAGAAAAAGAGAAGCTTGTTGGAAAGGTTCTTTCAAGAGCGGTATACAAAGAGGCTGACGGTGAATCCAAGAAGATTTACCGTGCCGGAGAGAAGCTGCATCCGCATGATATTGACGAGCTGCTTCATTCAGGAATAACCGAAGTTGATGTTATTGACGACAGCAACCCGGAATCTCTGCATTCCCAGATAATTCTCAACTGTTTTGAAAGGGAAGATTCGAAGTTTACCAGGGATGAACCCGGAATTGATGAGCCGACAAGGGACGATGCAATAATCTCGGTTTATTCCGTGCTTATGCCTGGCGAGCCCATTACCATTGACAGTGCGCAGAAAGATTTGGAAACAATGTTTTTCTCAACCAGACGCTACGATCTCGGTAGAGTGGGACGATATAAACTCAACAAGAAATTTGACTATGCTGAGCCGCTTGAGGAATCAATCCTGACCAGGGAGGACATTGTTAACACAATGGCTTTTCTGATTAAGGTATACATCGGTGAATCAAATGTCGACGATATTGATCATCTTGGAAACAGGCGTGTGCGTTCGGTAGGCGAGCTTCTTGCCAACCAGCTTAAGACAGCCTTTACCAGGATGGAAAGAATTGCGAAGGAAAGGATGTCGCTGAAGGAGACCGATACGGTCAAACCCCAGGACCTTATTTCCATCAAGCCGATAGTGGCCGCTGTAAAGGAATTTTTCGGTTCATCACAGCTGTCGCAGTTCATGGACCAGGTTAACCCGCTTGCGGAGCTGACCCATAAAAGGCGTTTAAACGCGCTAGGTCCCGGAGGTCTTTCCCGAGACAGGGCCGGTTTTGAGGTTAGAGACGTACACTACACCCATTACGGCCGAATGTGCCCGATTGAAACGCCTGAAGGTCCGAATATCGGTCTGATTGTTTCCCTTGCCAACTATACAAGGGTTAATGATTACGGTTTTCTTGAAACACCCTACAGAAAGGTTAAAGACGGCAAGGCCACTGCAGAGGTCGAGTATCTCTCAGCCATGGATGAAGAGAAGTACTTTGTTGCTCAGGGTAACGCCCGAATCGACAGCAAAGGCAGTTTCAAGGACGAGGTAGTCTCGGTTAGAAAGGCCGGTGACTATGTTGCAAAGGAGCCGAAGGACATTCAGTATATGGACGTTTCTCCTAAGCAGGTAATCTCTGTGGCTACTTCGCTCATACCTTTCCTTGAGCACGACGACGCTAACCGTGCGCTGATGGGTTCAAACATGCAGCGGCAGGCAGTTCCCCTTGTTTTTCCGGAACCCCCGGTTGTGGGAACCGGAATGGAAGCGAAAACCGCGTATGACTCAGGTGTTCTTGCCAAGGCAAGGCGCGCTGGTGAGGTAATCTACGTTACTTCGCAGAAGGTTATAATCAAACCCGATGCCGCTTCTTCGCGCGACGAAGTTGACGAATACACAATGATAAAGTACCAGAGGACTAACCAGGACACCTGTTTCAACCAGAGACCCCTTGTTAAAGTCGGTCAGAAAGTGGGCGCGGGCGCCGTTCTTGCAGATGGACCTGCTACATACCAGGGCGAACTCGCTCTCGGGCGAAACGTTCTTCTCGGTTTTGTTCCCTGGAACGGATATAACTATGAGGACGCCATCCTTATTTCTGAAAAAGTTGTAAAGGAAGATATCTTCACTTCAATTCATATCAAGGAATTCAGCGTTGATGTTCGCGAGACCAAGCTCGGTCCCGAGAAGCTGACGCGCGATATTCCGAATGTAAACGAAAAGGCTCTTGATCAGCTTGATGAAGAGGGAATTATCCGCGTCGGCGCAAAGGTCGGTTCCGGATACATCCTTGTCGGTAAGGTTACTCCGAAATCGGAAACTGAAACTACACCGGAATTCAAGCTGCTTAACTCAATTTTCGGTGAAAAGGCCAAGGAAGTACGTGATACTTCACTGAGGCTTCCCCACGGAGTTGAGGGAACTGTAATTGATGTTCAGAGGCTGAAGCGCTCAGAAGGCGACGACCTGTCGCCTGGCGTTGATGAGGTCGTCAAGGTTCTTATTGCTACAAAGCGAAAGCTCAGAGAGGGCGACAAGATGGCAGGGCGTCACGGAAACAAGGGTGTTGTAGCCCGGGTACTTCCGGAAGAGGATATGCCCTACATGGAAGACGGTACGCCGCTCGACATCTGTCTTAACCCGCTTGGTGTTCCTTCGCGAATGAACCTCGGTCAGATTCTTGAGACTGAGCTCGGATGGGCCGGAATGAAGCTCGGCGAATGGTATTCAACACCGGTATTCCAGTCTGCTTCGAACGAGCAGATTGAAGCAAAGCTTGCCCAGGCAGGGCTGCCGAAGTCGTCGAAGACCAAACTTCGCGACGGACGAACCGGAATCGCTTTTGAAAACGACGTTTTCTGCGGAATGGTTTATATGCTTAAGCTGCATCACCTTGTCGATGACAAGATGCATGCACGTTCAACAGGTCCTTACTCGCTCGTTACCCAGCAGCCGCTCGGCGGAAAGGCTCAGTTCGGCGGTCAGCGACTTGGAGAAATGGAAGTATGGGCGCTTGAGGCGTACGGTGCGGCAAATACGCTGCAGGAGCTTCTTACAATCAAGTCGGACGATATGGCCGGGCGTGCCAAGATTTACGAAAGCATCGTGAAGGGTGAACCTTCATCAAGCGCCGGAGTTCCCGAGTCCTTCAATGTTCTTGTTCAGGAACTGCGAGGATTGGCACTGGATTTGACCATCTATGATTCGAAGGGTAAGAGGGTTCCGCTTACGGAACGTGACGAAGAGCTGATAACCCGTCAGGGAAGCCAGTTCTAATGAAATTGAGCGTCCGTGCTCAATTTCATCCAGAAGATTTAAAATCTTTGATTTTAAATCTTCACTCTGATAACCCGCCTTCCATGGCGGGGACGAAAAGGAGTTTTAAGTGAGAGAAATACAGGATTTTGATCATATACAGATAATGCTTGCATCACCCGAACAGATAAGGGCCTGGTCCTATGGCGAGGTGAAAAAGCCGGAAACAATCAACTACCGAACCCTCCGTCCGGAAAAGGACGGCCTGTTCTGTGAAAGAATTTTCGGTACCACCAAGGAATGGGAGTGCTACTGCGGTAAGTTTAAATCAATCCGCTACAAGGGCGTAATTTGCGACCGCTGCGGTGTTGAAGTTACCCATTTCAAGGTCCGACGCGAAAGAATGGGTCATATTGAGCTTGCCTCCCCGGTTTCGCATATCTGGTACTACAGGTCTGTTCCATCCAGAATGGGACTTCTGCTTGATCTTACTGTCGCAGCGCTCAGATCCATTCTGTACTATGAAAAATATATCGTTATAGATCCGGGTGATACTGACCTCAAGAAAATGGAACTTCTGACTGAAGAAGAGTACAATATCGCCCGTGAACGTTATGGACAGAGTTTCAGCGCCGGAATCGGTGCAGAGGCCATCAGAACACTGCTTGAGCGGATTGATCTCGATCTTTTATCGGTAGAGCTTCGTGCCAAAATGGTCGAAAAGGGTGCAAAGGCAGATAAGAGGCTCCTCAAGAGAATTGAGATAGTCGAGAATTTCCGCGATTCGAAGAACCGTCCAGAGTGGATGATTCTTGATGTAATCCCGGTTATTCCGCCTGAGCTTCGGCCGATGGTTCAGCTTGACGGGGGGCGTTTCGCGACTTCCGACCTGAACGACCTTTACCGAAGGGTTATTAACAGAAACAACCGTCTGAAAAGGCTTATGGCACTCAATGCCCCTGATATAATTATCCGTAATGAAAAGAGAATGCTTCAGGAAGCTGTCGACGCTCTTTTCGACAACTCAAAGAAGAAGAGGGTTGTGAAGGGTGCTTCGAACAGGCCGCTTAAGTCGCTTTCCGACTTCCTTAAGGGCAAGCAGGGACGATTCAGACAGAACCTGCTTGGTAAGCGTGTCGACTATTCCGGTCGTTCGGTTATCGTTGTCGGTCCGGACCTGAGGATGCACCAGTGCGGACTGCCGACAAAGATGGCGCTCGAGCTGTATAAACCCTTTATTATGAAGAAACTCGTCGAAAAGGACGTTGTTTACAATATAAAGAAAGCCAAGAATCTCGTGGAGCAGGAAACCCCTGAAGTATGGGCAGTTCTTGATGAAGTTGTTCGTGAGCATCCGGTTCTTCTGAACCGTGCGCCGACCCTGCACAGACTTGGTATTCAGGCCTTTGAACCTGTTCTGGTTCAGGGTAAGGCTATAAAGCTGCACCCGCTGGTATGTCACGCATATAACGCCGACTTTGACGGTGACCAGATGGCGGTTCATGTTCCGCTGACCCAGGCTGCACAGATTGAGTGCTGGACACTGATGCTTTCGGTAAACAACCTTCTGAACCCTGCAAGCGGTTCACCGGTAGTGTTCCCTTCGCAGGACATGGTTCTCGGTATCAACTACCTCACAAGGAACCGCGACGGTGCCAGGGGTGAAGGCAAGTGGTACGGTTCTGAAAATGATATTATTCTTGCGCGTGAAGCCGGAGCGGTAGATTTCCAGGCGCTGTGTAAGGTTAAAATAGACGGTAAGTACATCGATACTACCGCTGGCCGTGTTATTTTCAACATGGCAATGCCTGAAGAGCTTGAGTATGTTAACTGGTCGCTCGGTGATAAAGAGCTCAGGTCCCTGATTGCCGATACGATCAAGAAGCACGGCCCGTCGGTTACGGTCAGAATGCTCGATGCAATCAAGGATACCGGGTTTAAATATGCTACCATTTTCGGTGCGACGATCAGTATGCAGGATATTGTTATTCCGACTGAGAAGAAGGAAATGATTGAGACAGCAAATAATGAGGTTTCAACAATACAGGAACAGTATCTGCAGGGTCATATTACTACTGAAGAGCGGTACAACAGGGTAGTTGAGGTATGGTCGAAGACCAACGAAGAGCTCACGAACACCCTTATGAAAACCCTGAAGGAAGACAAGGGCGGGTTTAACCCGGTTTACATGATGGCGGATTCAGGAGCCCGAGGTAGCCGGACACAGATCAGGCAGCTTGCAGGTATGCGAGGACTTATGGCCAAGCCTTCAGGTGATATTATCGAGCTTCCGATCAGATCTAACTTCAAGGAAGGTCTGTCGATTATAGAATTCTTTATTTCTACCAACGGTGCCCGTAAGGGTCTTGCCGACACAGCCCTTAAAACAGCTGACGCCGGTTACCTGACACGCCGTCTCGTAGATATAGCGCAGGATGTGGTTATCAATGTAGATGACTGCGGAACTATCAACGGTATAGAAATCGCGGCCATTAAAGACGGTGAAGAGATTGTTGAATCACTTTCCGACCGAATTGTAGGAAGATTCACCCTCGAGAGGGTAAAACACCCGATTACCGGCGAAATAATGGTTGATGTTAATGAAGAGATAACGGATGAGGTTGCAATCGCAATCGAAGAAGCCGGTGTTGAGAAGGTAAGAATCAGGACTGTTCTGACCTGTGAGGCCGAGCACGGTGTATGCCGCAAGTGCTACGGCCGTAACCTTGCAAAGAACAAGACTGTTGAAATCGGTGAAGCGGTAGGTATTATTGCGGCCCAGTCAATCGGTCAGCCAGGTACACAGCTTACGATGAGAACCTTCCATATCGGAGGAGCGGCAACCAAGGCCAGCGAAGAGAACCGGACTTACCTTCATTACAAGACGCTTATAAAGGAAATTAATGGTACGACCGTAACGCTTGAAAACGGTGACGTGCTGTATACCAGAAAGGGTTTTGTAATTGTAGCAAAGGTTCTGCAGCAGATCGCCCTCGAAAAGGGTGAGAAGGTTGTCGTTGAAAACGGCGTAAAGGTAGTCCCCGGAGATGATATTATCAAAACCGGATCAGGTGTCAAGAAAGCCGAAGAAATCGGGTTTGTTCAGATTCTTAATGACAAGGTTGTTCTTGTTGCACAGGATCAGAAGATCGATATCAGGACCGGTGCAAAACTTATGGTCGGTGTAGGGGCTGTAGTTCCTGCTGAAGATTCCATTGCAGTTTTTGACCCGTTTTCTGAACCTATCATCGCCGAGGTTGAAGGAAAGGTTGTTTACAAGGACATAATCCTCGGAACAACCCTGAAAGAAGAAATAAATGAAGATACCGGTAATGTAGACAAGAAGATTACAGAGCATGCGCTTGAAACTCTTCAGCCGATGCTGCTCATTGTGGATAAAAATGATAATGAGCTTGCTTCGTACTTCCTTCCCGGAAACGCATACCTCAACGTTGAGGACGGTGCGAAAGTAAGCGTCGGTAAGACTCTTGCCAAGCTTCTGAAAGAATCGGTTAAAACCGGTGATATTACCGGAGGTCTGCCGAGGGTAGGCGAGCTTTTCGAAGCACGGAGACCGAAGAACCCGTCTGTTCTTGCAAAGATCAGCGGAACTATTCACCTTCGCGGTATTATGAAAGGTAAGCGCATTGTTGAAATCGAAGATGATTTTGCTGTTGAAGACGGAAGCGATGCAATAGTTTACAAACACCTTGTTCCGATGGGTAAGCATCTTCTTGTCAGGGACGGGGACCTTGTTGAAGCCGGTGAAACACTTTGTGACGGAGCTATTGATCCGCATGATATTCTTGACATCCTGGGTGAGAATGAACTGCAGTCTTATCTTGTGAATGAGGTTCAGGAAGTCTACCGAATGCAGGGCGTTGTTATCAATGACAAGCATATCGGTGTTATTGTACGTCAGATGATGAGGAAGGTTGAAATCCGCCAGGTCGGCGATACCAACTTCATTTACGGGCAGCAGGTGGATAAGTATAAATTCCACACTGAAAACAAAAAAGTAATCAGAGAGGGCGGTCAGCCTGCGGTTGCAAGACCGCTTCTGCTTGGTATTACAAGGGCATCTCTGAATA
Source organism: Spirochaetales bacterium (assembly GCA_003245835.1). Classification (GTDB taxonomy): domain Bacteria; phylum Spirochaetota; class Spirochaetia; order UBA9216; family UBA9216; genus Thalassospirochaeta. The sequence goes on from QKCC01000053.1 coordinate 44,030, forward strand.
TCGATTCGTTCCTGTCTGCTGCTTCTTTCCAGGAAACCACAAAGGTTCTGACGAATGCGGCTATAGCCGGAAGCGTTGATAACCTGAGGGGCCTGAAAGAGAACGTTGTAATAGGTCATCCGATTCCTGCCGGAACCGGAATGCGTTCGTACAAGAACGTAAGGCTTTTCGATGAGACAAGCGAAGATCTTGATGCGTCAATACAGAAGATTCTTGAATTGAGAAAGGCTGAAAAGGCTGCTGAAGAAGCGGCCGCGATTGATGATGATGACGACGATGATGACGATAATAATATCTCGCTCGCCAATACGGGAATCAATCAGGCTCTGTCGGAAGCGGGTATTTTCAGCGATTCATCCGGTGATGACGACCTGGATTAATTAAGTACAGTTGGCCGTTTTCTTTATGAGAACGGCTTAGACGCAGCGGTTTCATGCTGAATCCGTGAGGATTTTAACCGCTGTGTATTATAGATGAGGCTGATTCAGTCTCTGGTTCCGATTGGAGCCGGGTTTCTCAGGGAACCAAAACGGCCGGCGGCTATAATGGCCGCAGCCGGCAATGGGCGGGCTTGACTTTTTTCATACTGATTGTTAGAGTCAAGCTCACGTAAAATATTAGTGGAATTAGGGAGTATTACACGTAAATGCCTACAATAAATCAACTTGTAAGAAAAGGCAGAAAGCAGGTTAAGAAGAAAACAACAGCACCTGCTCTTGATGCCTGTCCCCAGAAGAGGGGAGTATGTACCCGTGTGATGACTGTAACTCCTAAGAAGCCGAATTCGGCTTTGCGTAAGGTTGCGAGAGTCAGGCTTTCGAACGGAATAGAGGTTACAGCCTATATTCCCGGAGTTGGTCATAATCTTCAGGAGCACTCAGTTGTTCTGTTACGCGGAGGCAGGGTTAAGGACCTTCCGGGTGTACGTTATCACATTGTCAGAGGAGCCAAGGATACACTTGGTGTGGATGACCGAAAACAGGGTCGATCGAAATACGGTACAAAGAGACCGAAGGCATAGGGGAGGGTAAAATGTCCAGAAAAAGAACTGCGCCTGTAAGACTGGTGCTTCCGGATCCTTCCTATAACAGCACGGTGGTTTCCAAGTTTATCGCACGAATGATGTATGACGGTAAAAAATCAACCGCCAGAAGAATTGTTTACGATGCATTCGATGTTATGAAAGAGAAGACCGGTGAGAACCCGCTTGATGTTTTTCTGAAAGCTTTGGAAAATGTTAAGCCGATGGTTGAGGTTAAATCCCGACGAGTCGGTGGTTCTACCTACCAGGTTCCGGTTGAAATTCGTGAATCAAGACGTGAAGCGCTTGCCATGAGGTGGATAATCACTGCAGCAAGAGGCCGGAGCGGAAGAGCCATGAACAAGGCTTTGAGCGAAGAACTGCTTGATGCCTTCAACAATACCGGTACTGCTTTCAAGAAGAAAGAAGATACGCATCGTATGGCAGAGGCCAACAAGGCTTTTGCACACTACAGATGGTAAAAATTTTATTGTTTTAACCCCATTATGGACGCTTTTGCGTTCATGCGCTTGACTTAAAAGCCTATATTATTTATAGTGCTTTTACTTAAAAGACCGGCATGGGCCGGTCTGTATATTTACCAAACCAATCGTCCTTCTGAGCTGTCATTAGGGTGGTAAGGTGGTTCTGTTCTTAGCTGTCAGTTATTTCTCGCGGCCGATTACTTTACTGTCTTTTCACAAACAGTTATACAGGTGAAGTTTGGTGAATACGGCAGGTTTTATCCTGATTATTGTTATTATATTGTAGACAACCTGAATAGCAGTTTAATGGCAGCAGTTTGCTGTTCCGGCTGCGTGTGTGTCGTACAATTTTTTGGGCCATTAGGATCGTAGTAAGGAGGAATAAATGGCTAAAGAAAAGTTTAACAGAACGAAGGATCATGTAAACGTTGGTACTATCGGGCACGTTGACCATGGTAAGACTACTCTTACTGCAGCAATTTCCATGTTTTGCGCAGCAAAACAGGGTGGTAAGATAATGAATTACGATGATATCGACAATGCACCGGAAGAAAAGGCCAGAGGTATAACCATTAATACAAGGCACATTGAGTATGAAACGCCCACCAGGCATTATGCTCATGTTGACTGTCCGGGCCACGCCGACTATATCAAGAACATGATTACCGGAGCTGCTCAGATGGACGGCGCAATTATTCTTGTTGCTGCTGATTCCGGACCTGAGCCTCAGACAAGAGAGCACATCCTTCTTGCAAGACAGGTAGGAGTGCCCAAGCTTATCGTATTCCTTAACAAAATGGACCTTGCTGACCCTGAGCTTGTTGAGCTCGTAGAGGTGGAAGTTCAGGAAATTCTTGAAACATATGAATTCCCTTCAGATTGTCCTTTTATTAAGGGTTCTGCGTTTGAAGCAATGTCAAATCCCGATGATCCCGAGAAGACAGCCTGTATTCAGGAACTTCTTGATGCAATGGACACATACTTTCCGGTTCCGGAAAGGGAAATTGACAAGCCTTTCCTTATGCCTATCGAAGATATCTTTTCAATTCAGGGCCGCGGTACTGTAGTAACCGGTCGTATTGAAAGCGGTGTTGTTCACGTTGGTGATGAAATCGAAATCGTAGGTATCAAGGCTACTTCTAAAACAACCTGTACAGGTGTTGAGATGTTCAACAAGCTTCTTGATGAAGGCCAGGCTGGTGATAACATCGGTGCTCTTCTCAGAGGTGTTGACAAGAAGGATGTAGAAAGAGGACAGGTTCTTGCTAAGCCCGGTTCAATTACACCGCATGTTAAGTTCAAGGGAACTACTTACGTACTCAGTAAAGAGGAAGGCGGTAGACATTCGCCGTTCTTTTCAGGCTACAGACCGCAGTTCTATTTCAGAACAACCGACATTACCGGTACAGTTAACCTTCCTGCAGACAAGCAGATGGTTATGCCCGGAGATCACGTTGAGCTTGAAGTTGAACTTATTCACCCGATTGCTATGCAGCCGGGTCTCAGGTTTGCTATCCGCGAAGGCGGTAGAACAGTTGCTTCTGGTCAGGTAACTACAATCGTCGAATAATTGAAGTAAGACATTGGTCCCGGTCATTTGATCGGGGCTTTCTTTGTCAGGAGGAATAATGGCCAATAATGATAGGATTCGAGTGAGATTAAGAGGGTTCGATGTTGAACTCGTTGATCAGAGTGCAAAGTCGATTGTACAGACTGTAGGTAAAGCCGGTTCAAAGGTAGCCGGACCAATCCCTCTGCCCACACGGATAAATAAATATACTGTTCTCAGGTCTCCACATGTTAACAAGAAGTCAAGAGAGCAGTTTGAAATGAGAACACACAAGAGACTGATTGACATTTTAGACCCTACCTCAAAAGTCATGGACGCTTTAATGACATTAGAGCTTCCCGCTGGCGTTGACGTAGAGATTAAGCAGTAACGGCAATTTTAGTTTTTTAATTCGAGGTATACGATGTTAGGGCTTATCGGCAAGAAAGTCGGAATGACACAGGTTTACGATGAACAAGGTGTGATGACTCCAGTCACAGTTATAAAGTTCGAAGACAATGTTGTAGTAGGAAAGCGGAGCGTCGAAAGAGACGGATACGAAGCCTGTGTTTTAGGAACTGTCGACAAGAAATCAAAGAGGGTTACAAAACCTTACGGCGGACAGTTTCCAGAAGGAATTGAACCGAAACAGTTTCTGTATGAAATGAGAGATTTTGATCTCGATACAGAGGTCGGACAGAAATATGGTGTTGAACTTTTTGAACAGCTCAAATTTGTAGACGTTATCGGTACTACAAAGGGAAAGGGCTATCAGGGTGTAATGAAAAGACACGGCTTCGGCGGTGGTAGAAAGACCCATGGTTCAAAGTTTCACAGAGAAAACGGTTCTACTGGTATGGCTGCTTTTCCTTCCAGAGTCATCAAGGGCACGAAGATGCCCGGAAGAATGGGCGGCGATAGAAAGACGGTGCAGAACCTGAAAATAGTCAGGGTTGATGCAGAGAAGCAGATTATTCTTGTTAAGGGTGCTATCCCCGGTACACGCGACAGCGTAGTGCTTGTGAGACGCGCCAAGAAGAAGTAGTGAAGGGTGAGAATATGAAAGCAAAGGTCTTTTCGATAAAAGGCGAAGAGATAAAAGATATAACTCTGAGTGATGATGTTTTCGGCAGAGAGGTAAGTGAAGGCACAATTTATTATGCTATCAGAAATGAGCTTGCCAACAAGAGAGTCGGAACAGCATGTACAAAGACTAGATCTGAAGTAAATTACAGCAACGCCAAACCCTGGAGTCAGAAAGGAACCGGTCACGCCAGATCGGGTGACAAGAAGTCTCCTGTATGGGTCGGCGGTGGAACTGTATTCGGTCCCAAACCGCGGGATTATTCCTATACAATGCCCAAGAAAATGAAAAGGGCTGCAATGAAATCAATTCTGAGTCTGAAGGCGCAGAATGATTCAATTGTTGTCGTTGAAGATTTCAGCATTGAATCAGGAAAAACAAAAGATCTTGTCAGCATTCTGAAGAGTTTATCGGTTGATGGAAGAGCTGTTGTTGTCCTTAAGGATGATGACGCTATGGTCAGAAGAGCCGGAAGAAATATCCCGGGCTTAAGTATCCTGTCTTATAACAGGCTTAACGCTCATGATCTTTTCTACGGAAAGAAGATTGTTGTACTTGAGACCGCAATCGGAAATTTAAATGATTTCTACGGAAAAGGGGAGGGTAAATAATCATGGATATAATGAAAGTGCTTATTGAACCTGTCCTTACTGAAAAAACGAATGTTATGCGTGAGGGTGAATCCAGGAAGTATGTTTTCAAGGTTGATCCGAGAGCTAACAAGATTCAGATAATGGGAGCTGTTAAAGAACTTTTTAACGTTCAGCCGGTAGCCTGCAATATTGTAAGCGTTAAGGCCAAGCCGAGAATGGCAAGGACCAAATCCGGTATGCGCTACGGTACGACTACTCCCTGGAAAAAAGCAATTATCACACTGAAGGCCGGCGACAAGATCGATTCGGTTGACGGCGCGTAGGTTGGGGGGCGAAAGTGGGAATTAAGAAGTATAATCCTAGAACACCGAGTCTCAGATACAAAACGGGACTTACATTTGATGAGATTACAGCAACAGCACCCGAAAAGTCGCTGACTGTCGGCCTCAGCAAGAATGCCGGACGCGGAGCAGGCGGCAGAATTGCCGTAAGAAGACGCGGCGGCGGGCATAAGAGAAAATACAGAGTAATTGACTTCAGAAGAGACAAGATAGGTATTCCCGGAAAGGTTGTTACCATTGAGTACGACCCGAACAGGACAGCAAATATTGCGCTTGTAAATTACGCGGACGGAGAAAAGAGGTATATTCTTGCTCCCAAGGGTATTGAGGTCGGACGTGAAATAATAAGCGGAGCGAAGGCGCCGATTGAAATCGGAAACACTCTTCCGCTTGAAAATATACCTCTTGGTATGATTGTACACAACGTAGAGCTTGAACTCGGCCGCGGCGGCCAGCTCGTAAGGGCTGCGGGGCTTGGAGCTTCTGTTGTTGCAAAAGAGGGAGACTATGTTACTCTCAAGCTGCCTTCCGGAGAAATGCGGATGGTTTTCAAAAAGTGTTCGGCTACACTCGGTGTAGTCGGCAACGAAGACCACATGAATGTTACGCTGGGAAAAGCCGGACGTGCACGCTGGCTCGGAAAAAGGCCGAAAGTTCGTGGTGTTGTAATGAACCCGCACGATCACCCGCATGGTGGTGGTGAAGGTAAGACTTCCGGAGGACGGCATCCCGTTACTCCATGGGGTATTCCTACCAAGGGTTACAAAACACGAAAGAAGAGCAAGTCTTCCAGCAAATTTATCGTGAAGAAGCGTAAGTAGGAGAGGAGATAGTGGCTAGGTCAATAAAGAAAGGTCCTTTTATCGAGAGGAAACTGTATAAGAGAATCGTTGAAATGGCGAAAGCCGGCGACAAGAAAATGATTAAAACATTTTCACGCGCGTCAACTATCATTCCTGAAATGGTCGGGTTTACAGTTTCTGTATATAACGGAAAAACTTGGGTGCCGGTATATGTTACCGAGAACCTTGTAGGTCACAAGCTCGGAGAATTCGCTCCGACAAGATTCTACAGAGGGCACTCGGCTTCGGATAAAAAGGCCGGTAAGAGATAGGTAAGATGATGGAAGCAAAGAAAGGATACAAAGCGAAATCTACACATCTGATGATTGCTCCTACGAAGCTCAGAAGAGTGGCGAATGTAGTAAGAAACAAACCTTATACTGAGGCTGTTGCAATTCTTGAAAGCCTTCCGCAGAAGGGTGCTGTTTATCTCAGGAAGACAATACAGTCTGCTGCGGCAAATGCACTTTTTCAGAACAAAAACCTGGACGAAGAAATGCTTTATATCAAGACCCTGATGATTGATGACGGGCCGAGAATGAAGAGAGTCTGGGCTAGAGGAAGAGGCAGGAGAGATATTCTCTTGAAAAGAATGAGTCATATTACAGTAGTTGTAGATGAAATTGCTAGGGTGGGGGAATAAATGGGTCAGAAAGTTAATCCAATAGGTTTACGAATCGGTATTAATAAAACCTGGAAATCTAAATGGTACGTGGACCCGAGAGAGTATGCAGATACTCTGCATGAAGATCTTCTTTTAAGGAAGACTCTCTTTAACTGTCCCGAAACCAAGGGTGCTGATATTTCCGATATTGAGATTATCAGACATCCGCAGAGGATTACTGTTGTAATACAGACTTCAAGACCCGGTATTATCATCGGTGCAAAAGGTTCCAATATAGAGAAGATCGGAAACAGGCTGCAGACTATTGCGGGCAAAAAGATTCAGATCAAGATAAAGGAAATCAAGCAGCCGGAAAGTGATGCGCAGATTATTGCGCTGAACATTGCACGTCAGCTTAAGTCAAGAAGTTCTTTCAGAAGAACTCTGAAAATGGCTGTCAACAATGCTATGAAAACCGGTGTGCAGGGTATTAAAATTAAGGTTTCAGGACGTCTTGGCGGAGCTGAAATGTCGAGGACCGAGCAGATTAAGGCCGGACGTGTTCCTCTGCATACACTGCGGGCGGATATAGACTACGGGTTTGCTGAAGCCGATACAACATTCGGAGTTATCGGTGTTAAGGTCTGGGTATTTACCGGTGAGGTATATAAAAGAGACCGAAAAGAGGATGCGGGACTTCTGGTTAAGAAGCAGAAAGAAAAATCCTCTTCAAGGAGTTAATCGAAATGCTTAGTCCGAAGAGAACGAAGTACAGGAAAAGACAGAGAGGGCGCCTGACCGGGATCGCTACGAGAGGAAACACTATTTCTTTCGGTGATTACGGACTTGTTTCTCTCGAAAATAGATGGATCACCAACAGGCAGATAGAAGCCGCTCGTATTGCTATGACAAGGCATATCAAGAGGGGTGGAAAAGTCTGGATTAGAATCTTCCCTGATATTCCATATACAAAGAAACCTGCTGAAACCCGAATGGGTAAAGGTAAGGGTAATCCGGAATACTGGGTTGCAGAAGTAAAACCGGGCACAGTAATGTTTGAAATGGCCGGTGTTAGTCCGGAGCTTGCAAAGGAAGCAATGCTGCTTGCCGGTGCAAAGCTGCCGATCAAGGTGAAATTTGCTGAAAGAAGGGGTCGTGAATAGTCATGAAAGATTCTTTTAACGATTTGACATACGAAGAACTTCTTAACAAGCGTGAAGAGCTTAAGAAGAAGTATCTTGATAAGAGGTTCAGCAAGGTTCTTGGTCATGTTGAAAGTCCTATTGAAGTTAGAACTGTAAGAAGACAGATCGCCAGACTTAATACGTTAATTCATGAGTATGCACTCGGGATTCGTAAGGCGTAGGGCAGGAGAAGATAGTGGATACCAAAGCTGCAGAAAAGACCAAGGGTTATAACAAGACTTATACCGGAATAGTTGTAAGCGATAAGATGGATAAAACCATCGTTGTGAAAGTCAGCACAAGAAAACTTCACAGGCTTTATAAGAAATATCTTGCAAGAAGCAAGAAGCTTAAAGCTCATGACGAGAAGAATGAAGCCAACATCGGTGATACTGTTCGTGTAATTGAGTGCAGACCGGTCAGCAAAGATAAATGCTGGCGTCTTGTTGAGATAGTTGAAAGGGCAAAATAATAAGCTGAAAAGCTGATTTTTGTTCGTTTATGTAGATGGGCATGTGTGTCGTGATATCAGACATGCAGGCTTTAAGGAGTAAAGATATGATCCAGATGCAAACGTATCTGAATGTAGCAGATAACAGCGGTGCCAAGATGGTACAGTGTATAAAGGTTCTCGGCGGAAGTCACAAGATGGTAGCCGGAATCGGCGACATTATTGTCGTAGCTGTTAAAGATGCTCTGCCGAACGCATCAATCAAGAAAGGTGATGTGCAGAAGGCGGTTATAGTCAGAACCAGCAAGGAATTTAGAAGACCAGACGGTACATATATAAGGTTTGATGATAACGCCTGTGTTATCATTGATGCCAATCAGGCTCCGAAAGGAAAACGAATTTTCGGCCCGGTAGCAAGAGAGCTTCGTGACGGTGGTTTCATGAAGATCGTTTCACTCGCACCGGAAGTTCTTTAAGGAGATCATGATGGTTAAATATAAGATTAAGAAGAATGATACCGTTAAGGTAGTTACAGGCAAAGACAAGGGCAAGACCGGAAGGGTCATCAAGGTAGATGCCGATAAAGGACGTGTAATAGTTCAGGGTATCAACATTGTGAAAAAAGCGCAGAAGCCTAAAAGCCAGAATGAAAAAGGCGGTATAGTCAGCATAGAAGCAGCGCTTGATATATCAAACGTTATGGTTGTCTGCAAAAAATGCGGACCCACAAGGATTGGTTACCAGGCTGACGGCAGCGATAAAAAACGAATCTGTAAGAAATGCGGGGATACAATCTAATGGCAGAAGTATACGTACCAACAGTTAAGAAGTTCTATAGAGACAAAGTCGTAAAAGAGCTTCAGGAAGAATTCGGGTACAAATCTCCAATGCAGATTCCCGGGTTGGAAAAGATAATCGTAAGTATCGGCTGCGGAGACGCGATAACAAACAAAAAATTTCTGGACTCAGCTGTTCAGGAAATTGAGCTTATCACCGGCCAGAAAGCACTGAAGACAAAAGCAAGGAAATCAATCTCGAACTTCAAGTTACGAGAAGGAATGGAGATCGGTGCAAAGGTTACTTTGAGAGGAGCCTATATGTGGGAATTCTTTGAAAGATTAACCAGCGTTGCTCTTCCGCGTGTAAAGGACTTCAGGGGAACAAACCCGAATGCTTTTGACGGAAACGGAAATTACTCTCTTGGAATCACCGAGCAGATTATTTTTCCTGAAATCGATTACGATAAGATTGAAAGAGTCAGCGGATTAAACATAGCAATAGTTACAACCGCAAAGACTGACCAGGAAGCCAGGAGTCTTCTGCAGAAGCTCGGCATGCCATTCAGGAAATAGGAGTGTAAGATGGCTAAAAAATCAATGATTGTTAAGGCTAACAGGACTCCGAAGTATAGCTCACGTAAAGTGAATAGATGCAAAGTCTGTGGCAGACCGAGAGGCTATATGCGGAAGTTTAAGATGTGTAGAGTTTGTTTCAGAAAATACGCCAGTGAAGGACTGATCCCGGGCGTAACTAAATCCAGCTGGTAGGGAGATTAATATGGCAGTTTCAGATCCTGTAGCTGATATGTTGACAAAAATAAGAAACGCGAATAATGCGAAATTTGACAGGGTTGATATACCTACTTCAAAACTTAAACTTGAAATAGTCAAGATTTTGAAGAATGAAGGTTATGTTAAGAATTTTAAGAAAACCACGATAGACGGTATTAACTACATCAGAATTTTTCTAAAATATGCTGATGAAGAACAGCCGATTATCCACGGTATTCAGAAGATATCGAAACCGGGAAGAAGAATTTATTCTAGCTACAAAAAGATGCCCCGTATTTATAACGGATACGGAACATTGATTGTATCGACTTCCGCGGGTGTTACAACCGGAAAGAAGGCCGCTGAAAAGAAAGTCGGCGGAGAGCTCATTTGCTCAGTTTGGTAGGATAGGGGAAAATTATGTCTCGAATAGGAAAATTACCAATTGCGATTCCTCAGGGAGTCAAAGTTACAGTTACAGAAGACATGATCACTGTTGAAGGCCCCAAGGGAAAACTTGAGCAGGATTATAAACCGGGTGTAGAAATTAAGGTTGAAGATAGCGAAGTAACTGTAAGTGCTAAAGATGATACGAAAGCAGCGCATTCATATCACGGACTTTACCGTTCGCTGATAAACAATATGGTTGTCGGTGTTTCCCAGGGCTTTTCAAAGGGCCTTGTTATAAATGGTGTCGGATACAGGGCAGAAGTTAAGAATGGTATTCTTACACTTAACCTCGGGTATTCACAGCCTATCGATTATTTTATCGAGGAAGGCATTACCATTACTACAGAAGGTAACAAGGTTAATGTTGCAGGCATCGATAAGCAGAGAGTCGGACAGGTAAGTGCTGATATCAGATCACTGCGTCCGCCTGAGCCGTACAAGGGTAAGGGCATCAGGTATGACAATGAAAATATCAGACGCAAGATCGGTAAGTCAGGTATTAAATAGGGTAGTTGAATGAAGAAGCTTATAGAGAAAGCAAACCGAAGAGTCAGAAGAAAAAAGCACGTTCGAAAAACGGTTGAGGGAACACCTGAAAGACCGCGAATGAGCGTATTTAAAAGCGCCAGGCATATTTATGTTCAGGTCATCGATGACCAGAGCGGAACTACTATTGCCTTTGCAAACAATCTTGAAAAAGATAACAAAGGTATTCCGTCAACAGTTGAGGGAGCCGCAAAGCTGGGTGAACTCATAGGTGCAAGGCTTTTGGAAAAGAAAATCACTAATGTTGTATTCGACAGAAACGGATATGTATATCACGGCAAGGTCAAGGCAATAGCCGACGGCGCAAGAAAGTCTGGTATAACCATCTAGGAGGAAGAAGTTGGAAGCTGCAAACGATAAAGAGTATGTAGAAAAACTTGTAAAACTCAACAGAGTTGCAAAAGTTGTTAAGGGCGGTAGACGATTTTCTTTTTCTGCGCTGGTTGTAGTCGGCGATCAGAACGGTAAAGTCGGATATGGTTTCGGAAAAGCCAATGACGTTTCTGAAGCAATCAGGAAATCTGTCGAAAAGGCAAAGAAGAACATGATCAGCGTACCTGTGAAGAACAGTACGGTGCCTCATGAATATATCGGCGAATACAAGAGTGCCAAGGTTATTCTTAAACCTGCTGCACCCGGTACCGGTATTATTGCAGGAGGTGCGGTCCGCGCTGTAATGGAAGTATGCGGTATAAACAATATTCTCAGTAAATCACTTGGTTCAAAAAACTCTGTGAATATAACAAAGGCTGTATTCAATGGTCTTGAGAATATGATGGGTGCTCGCGAAATATCAAAGGGCAGGGGTAAAACTCTTGCTGATATGTGGGGTTAATTATGGCCAAGAGTAATACAAAACAGATTAAGATAGAGCTTGTAAGAAGCGGACTGGGCCGAAAGCCTAATCAGAGAGCTACTCTTAAGGCTTTAGGATTAAGAAAAATGAACCAGACAGTTATTAAGGATGCAAATCCTGCTATTCTTGGTATGGTTAATACTGTCTCACACCTTGTAAAAGTTGAGGAGATTGGTTAATTATGGATGAACTCAGGGTACCGGAAGGTGCAACAAAGAAAAAAAGAATTAAGGGACGCGGTAACGGATCCAGAAGGGGCGGTACAAGCGGACGTGGTTCGAACGGACAGAATGCAAGATCCGGAGGCGGCGTAAGACCGGGGTTTGAAGGCGGTCAGATGCCTTTATACCGAAGGATTGCAAGGCGAGGATTCTCCAACTACCCGTTTAAGGTAGAATATAAAGCTGTTAATCTGAGAGAAATTGAAGTTAAATACAGCGACGGTGATACCGTTAACCTTGAAACCCTGATAGAAAAGGGAATCGTTAAGGGCAAGGGTGTAGCTGTAAAAATCCTCGGTGACGGAGAACTCACCAAAAAGTTAACAGTTGACGTAGAAAAAGTTTCAGCCGGTGCCCAGGAAAAGATCGAAAAAGCCGGCGGAAATGTAGTAAAAGAAGGTTAGAATGGCTGGTAACAAGCTTGCTGATATGATGCGCGTTAAGGATTTGAGAGATCGGATCCTTTTCACCATTCTGATGCTGATTATTTACAGACTTGGCGTTGCGATTCCTATTCCGGGAATCAACCTGAACGCACTAAAGCTGTATTTTATGGCTCAGGAAGGTGCTAACGGTATAGGAATCACAGAGTATATTGACTTCTTCTCAGGGGGCGGCTTCAAAAATTTCTCCATTTTTATGTTGGGTATAATGCCTTACATTTCAATGTCGATTATCATGCAGCTGCTTTTAATGGTATTTCCTTTTTTAAAGAAGATATCAGAAGAGGACGGCGGAAGAAAGAAAATCCAGAGATATGTCAGGTATGGAACCGTGGTTGTATGTCTTATACAGTCTTACGTGGTTACAGTATATGCCGACCAGATCCCGGATGCTATCTCAATGGCAAGGCTTCCGTACTCAATAATAGCTATGCTTACGGTTACTACCGGTACAGTATTTCTTATGTGGATGGGTGAGCAGATAACACAGAGAGGCGTCGGAAACGGAATATCGCTGATAATCTTTGCGGGTATTGTTGCAAGGATGCCTAACGCGTTCGTCTCGATAATACGAGCCGTTCGTGAAGATACTCTGAACCCGGTTTTTGTAATTGTGGTTCTGGCAATGTTTGTTGCGGTCGTCGCGCTTGTTATTTACGAACAGCAGGGACAGCGGAAGATACCTGTTCATTACGCCAAGAGGGTAGTCGGAAGGAAGATGTACGGTGCTCAGAGCACATATATTCCGTTCAAGATTAACCCGTCCGGTGTTATCCCGGTAATTTTCGCATCCTCGATACTTACATTCATTCTTCAGATTAGCAATAGTCTGGGCAAGGAAATCAAGTGGCTGGGTGATTTTGCTTCATGGCTGAGACCAAGCGGTCCGGCTTATATGATAATATATACGCTGTTGATAATCTTTTTTGCATATTTCTATACACAGGCAACTTTAAACCCTGTTGAAATCGCAAAACAGATAAGAGAAAACGGAGGCTCGGTACCGGGCGTAAGGTCCGATAAACTCGAAGAACATTTGACTAAAATACTTAACCGTATTGTTCTTCCGGGAGCAATCTTTCTCTCTTTCATAGCGATCATTCCGACTATAGTGCAGGCAGTGTTTCACTTTCCCGCAAGCGCGGCAATGTTGCTGGGTGGTACCTCGCTGCTGATTATAGTTGGTGTTGACCTTGATACAATGTCACAGATTGAGGGGCATATGAGAATGCACCATCAGGAAGGCTTTGTAAAAAAAGGCAAGATTAAATCAAGGAATCTCTAAGGGGAAACAGATGAAAGTTAGAGCTAGTGTTAAACCCATGTGTGATAAATGCAAGGTTATTAGAAGACGGGGCGTGCTGAGAATTATCTGCACTAACCCTAAGCATAAACAGAGACAGAAGTAGGGGGATATTGATGGCACGAATTGCAGGTGTAGACCTTCCTAATAAGCAGATTAAAATTGCGTTGACATATATTTACGGAATCGGAAGAACTACAGCCGTAGAAATCTGCGGTAAGCTCGGGGTAGACCCGGAAAGCAGGGTTAATGATCTGTCAAGTGATGACGTAGCTAATCTTCGTCAGATACTTGATAATGAGTACAAGGTTGAGGGAAGGCTTAGAACCGAAACAGCTCTTAATATTAAGCGGCTGATGGATATAGGCTGTTACAGAGGCCTTAGACACAGAAGAGGCCTTCCGGTCCGCGGTCAGAGAACAAAGACCAACGCGAGAACCAGAAAGGGTAAAAAGAAGACTGTTGCCGGAAAGAAAAAGGCTTCTAAATAGTCCGGAGGTACAAATAATTGGCTAAGGTTAAGAAAAAGAAAGAAAAGAAGACGGTACACGAAGGTAATGTATATATTCAGGCTACCTTCAATAATACTATAGTTACAATTACTGATCTGAACGGTAATGCAGTATCCTGGGCCAGCGCAGGCGGGCTCGGTTTCAGGGGAGCTAAAAAGTCAACTCCCTATGCTGCACAGACTACAGCCGAAACTGCTGCTAAAAAGGCAATGGATTACGGTCTTCAGTCGGTACATGTATATGTCAAGGGTCCCGGAGTAGGCCGTGAGTCAGCCATCCGCTCTCTTGGTAATCTCGGCTTATGGGTTAAGGGCATTGTTGATATGACTCCGATTCCTCATAACGGCTGCAGACCTAGAAAGAGCAGAAGGGTATAAGGAGACTGTAATGGCAAGAAATGTTGGACCTCAGTGCCGGATGTGCCGCGCTGAAAAGAAAAGATTATTTTTAAAGGGCGACAGGTGCAAAGGCGCTAAATGTCCTATTACAAAGAAAAGAAACCCTCCCGGAAAAGGACCCAGGTCCAGGGCTGGAAAGGTATCTGATTACGGTCTGCAGCTCAGGGAGAAGCAGAAGCTTAAGAGAACTTACGGTATGCTGGAAAATCAGTTTAAGATCTTTTTTGCAAAAGCCGAACGTATGAAAGGTAAGACAGGTGAAAACCTTATTGTTCTGCTTGAACGCAGACTCGATAATATCGTTTACAGAATGAGATTCGCTTCTTCAAGAAGCCAGGCCCGACAGCTTGTATCTCACGGACATGTAAAGGTAAACGGAAAGAAGGTTACAATTGCTTCCTTCATTGTAAAGGAAGGAGATGTGATTGAAGTCCGCGAAAACAGTAAAAACATGGTCGTTATCAAGGAAAGTCTGAAGGAGTACACAAAGTCAGGTGTATATCCGTGGATTGAAATTGATCCCGATGCTATGAAGGGAACAGTAAAAGCATTACCGCTGAGAAGCGATGTAACAGATCTTGCTGATCTTAATGAACAGCTGATCGTTGAGCTCTATTCAAGATAAAAAACAGGGAGTGCACATGGCGCGGAAAAATCTTTTAAAGGGATTTAAGAAGCCGAAAGGTATATCCTTTGAGCACAGTGAGGTAAGCAGTAACATTGGTAAGTTTACTGCTTATCCGTTTGAAAGAGGTTTTGGTACAACAATAGGCAATACCTTGAGAAGAATACTTCTTTCATCAATTCAGGGATATGCTGTTTCAGCAATTAAGATTACCAGTTATGACGCAGAAGGTAATCCACACATGATTTCCAGTGAATTCGAGGCAATTCCTGAAATTGTAGAGGATACTCCCGAGGTTATAAATAATCTTAAAGCTTTGAAGATTAAATTACCCGAAGATGTTGAACAGAAAATCATTAATATTGAATTAAAGGGGCCTTGTGAAATTACCGGTGCCTCATTCAAAGTTGATGATGAGATTGAGATCTTCAATGAAGATCTCAAGATAGCAACAATGATGGAAGGCGGAAATCTTGATATAGAGGTTCAGATAGATTTAGGCAGAGGCTATATACCTGCTGAAGTTAACGAAAAATATATCGAGGTAATTGGTACTATCGCAATAGATTCAGTTTTCTCTCCGATTGTTAAGGTCAGTTATGAGATAGAGAATACAAGAATTGGTCAGCGGAACGATTATGACAAGCTGATTCTGGAAGTTGAAACCAATGGTACCATTTCGCCGGAAGATGCGGTTGCCGAAGCGGCGAAGATTGCTAAAGATCATTTTACGATTTTTATCAATTTTGATGAAGATACTATAGGCGGAGATGAAGAGGTTGATGAGGAAGAAGAGAGGATTAAAACTATTCTTGACACTCCTGTTGAAGAGCTCGAACTTTCCGTCAGATCCAGCAACTGCTTGAAGAACGCAAATATTAAGACAATCGGCGACCTTACGAGAAGAAGTGAAGACGAGATTGCCAAGACCAGAAACTTTGGAAAAAAATCGCTGCTTGAAATCAAAGAGAAGCTCAGCGAATGGGGTTTAAGTCTTGGCATGACCGATTACAGCGTTCTCAAAACTTCACGCAAATTACAGTCTAAGAAGGAAGAAGAAGATGCATAATAGGGTTGGTTTTAACAAGCTAAGCAGGAGTTCAAGCCATAGGAAGGCTATGACCAGAAATATGGTAACCTCTCTATTCAGATATGAAAGAATTTCAACAACCAAAGCCAAGGCTCTTGAAGTCAGAAAGGCAGCGGAAAAAATGATCACCAGGGCGAAAGTTGATTCTGTGCACAACAGAAGAATTATCAACAAAGACCTGAAGGATGCTGAAATTCTGAATAAGCTTTTTACAGAGATCGGACCGGTCAACAAAGACAGGCCCGGCGGTTATACTAGAATACTGAAGACCGGTTTCCGCAAAGGTGATGCAGCTGAAATGGTTATACTTGAACTCGTGCTTGAAGAAGCAGAGTCAAAAAAAGCCAAGAAGAAAAAAGCAAAACCTGCAAAAGCTGAAGAAAAAAAGCCGGAAGTAAAGAAAGAAGTTTCTGAGGAAGTAAAAGAAGAGACAGCGGCTGCTGTAGAGACTGAAAAACCAGAAGTAGAAACTGAAACATCTGCAGAAGCAGTTGAAGCTGATCAGGTAGAAGAAACTGCTTCTGATGAAGAAGATAAACCGGAATAATTTAATTATTTCAGTTATTTAAAGAAAAAGGCAGCCGCAGGGTTGCCTTTTTTTTATTATGTTTTTTCTATAAAATGAGGCTATAAGTGCCGAGAATATAAGGAATAATGTTGCAATTTCAGAATTGGGGAGAATGTTTGATTAAATGAAATCGGGTGTCAAAATTGCGTTGAGTCTATTGATCAGCGTAGTTGTTTTTGCAGCGTTCATTGTGATTTCGTTCTCTGGTTTATTCGATTATATAGAAACCACTTTTTATCATACCCGTATAAAAGAATTAAAAGAAAATGAATCCAGGCAGATTTCAGCTGTTATTAATCAATATAATGAAAGTAATTTCGACACCTACAAAATAATCTATGATAACGCATTTCTTTCGAGAAATTTCCTTCCTAATCTAAGCCAGGAGGATATTTTTAATACTGACAATCTGCTTGAAACCATTGCTAAGGAAGCATCAGGAACTTTATTTGTTCGTCTTATCGATGCTGATTTGAAGATTCATTACAGCAGTCTTGAGAGCGATCTGAAAGAGAGTTCCCGATTCAGAAGGGTTTACCAGAACTTCAACCCGGAAACTGAAGGTTTTAATCCATCTGAAATTATTAAAAATATTACTGAAGAAGGACTTTTAAGAATTGATTCAGCAAGAAATATGCTCATTTATATATTCCCGGTTATTGATAATGTAGGAAGTGTAAAGGGACTTGCAGTATTTTACTCGTCAGCGAAGGAATTATATCAGTTTCTGATCAAGCAGTCAGTGCTTGAACTCGGGAATACGCTTTCCCTTGTTAACGGCGGATATATAATAAACATTGAACCATTGCCCACAGCGATTGCATCCGAGATTGAGAAGGTATTTTCTACCGAAACAGAAAACGCTTTTATGATACCTGTTACAATCGATGGAAGCGAAATTTATATTTTCTGCAGCCGGACAGAGTATAACGGGTTCAGCGGAGTCAAGGTAGATTCATCTGAATTTATTTTATCTGCCGGGTTGAAGTACCTGCTGATAGCATCATTCGGAATTACGTTATTCTTAATCGTATTCCTTTTATTTAATCTGCGTCAGGATTCAGAGACAGTACTTGTCGACCGAATAAAAACTCTGCAGGTCAGTTTCCTGAAAGAATTTATTAATAAAAAGGATGAATTAAACTGGAAGAGTATTCACGATAATATAAACCAGCATAAGGAAGAAATAAACAGGGAAATAACCAAGGGTCTTGGGAAAACGGCTGTGAAAGCCGAATATAACGAGCTCCTTGAAAAAAACTGGAAAGAAATACTTGATATTTTAAGTGATAAATCCTCTGGGCAGGATGTTCCGCAGCTTAATGCTAAAAATATAGAAGCAATTATCCAGAATGCATTATCGAAAGGCAATTTTGTAATAAATGCTGATAAGTCGACAATCATAACAAGCCGTAATGATAATGTAATTCAATCTCAAAAAAATAGGCCTGATGCCGGCTTGAAAGTATCAGAAGCTATCAATGAAGTCGAAGCTCTCGAAGAAGTCGAAGCCCTCGAAGAGGTCGAAGAGGTCGAAGAGGTCGAAGAGGTCGAAGAGGTCGAAGAGGTCGAAGAGGTCGAAGAGGTCGAAGAGGTCGAAGCTC
>QKCC01000096.1 GCA_003245835.1 Spirochaetales bacterium
CGGCAGTCGGGAGAGATTCCGGCTTTAAGCATTGCCGCTTCTACACGATCACTCCCAATCCTCGCTGCGAGCCTGCCCCTCGAGAGATTATTACTTATCTTTTTTCTTCTGGCAAGGAACAGGTCATCAATGAGCTCATAATAGATATCTGCAGCGCCCGGATTGAAATGCCCGTGAGGACACATCTCAACGATAGCGGACTGAACTGCGGGGCGGGGATAAAACGATCCCGGCTTCAAATCTCCGCGCAGAAAAACATCATACTTGGACTGACATACCAGCGAGAACCCCGAATATTCGCTGCTGCCCGGTTTTGCCGCCATACGCTGGGCGACCTCTTTCTGGAGGGTGAACACCATTCGACGGGGGGCAGCATCAGATTTGACAATCTCGGCGATCATCACGGATCCTGTTACATAAGGAAGGTTTCCAAGGATATAATCGGGGAAGGATTCAGGGCTGTTGCGCATCTGCCTGAATGATTTCAGAAAATCTCCCTCGACTATCCGGAAATTATCAAGATGCCCGTAAAATTTTCCAAGATTTTCGATAAATCCATGGTCAATTTCAAACACGGTTACGTTTGCCTGCAGTTCAACAAGATGCCAGGTCATCGCTCCGAGCCCCGGACCAATCTCCCATACATCATCACCCGGTTCGAGCGGCAGGCATGATATGATCTTTTCCCGCCCGCCCCTGTTAACCAGGAAATTCTGTCCAAAACGTTTTTTCATACTGAGACTTCCGGATTCAAGAAAAGCCTTCAGCTCGGCCGGGGAATCATAATTAACCGGATATTCCATCAGTCTTTCTCCTGTACAAACTATAACATACCAGCAGGCATACAAGCACTGTGCATACAATCAGCGGTATTGCAGCCCCTTCAGTTTTAACCGCGGGCAGCGCTGCAGCCTTTCCGGCGACGCCGAAAATTAACCGGTACAGGATTCCCGCAGCCTTCGCGATTATCCCCGCACCGGAAACAAGATAGATTATACCGATCCAGATAAAGACCGTCACCATGGGAGCAAGCAAAAGTCCGCTGAATAATCCCGCGGGATAAATTTCACCGAACAGTACGGCAAGCAGCGGTATGACAAACAGCTGGGCGCCGGCCGAAGCCGATACAGCCATGCTGATTACCGGGGGCAGCCGGGCGGCAAGCAGCCTGTTCACAACAGGCGAAAGCACAAGGATCCCGGCAACGGCCAGAAAAGACAGCTGAAATGCGGCAGAATAAAACGAAGCGGGTTCAGCCGCAGTCAGGATTACAAATGTCAGCATCAGCACATCGATGCCGCGGAATTTTCTGCCGGATGCGGCGGCCGCACCGCAGAGAAAATACATCACGGCTGCTCTTACAAGCGACAACCCGAAGCCTGTCAGAAATAAATAGGCGGCAATCACCAGGCAGCTCAGCGCGAATGCCGGCTTTTTCCACGGCAGCGGTTTCAAAATCAGGAGCAGAATACCGGACAGAATCCCGAGGTGCATTCCAGAAAGGGCAAGGATGTGCGAACAGCCTGATTCCCTGAAAATTCGGGTCTCTTCCTCCGTCAGCCCGTCGCGGTTTCCCATAAACAGGGCCGAAAACAGGCCGCCGGCCTCGGGCCCCAGCTCTTCGCACCTGTCAAGAAGAATACGGACTATTCCGGCCCTGTACCTGTATACCGGCGAGCTCCAGCCGGTTCTGTTCAGGGTTTCCGCAGCCGGATACACAATAAAAACCGGCTGCTCCCTTAGCATTGAAAAATCACCAGCATGCTGATGCTCAATCACCCGGCGATATTCCGCAGGAACTGAAAGCCTCGCTTCAGCCGTAAAGGTTTCGCCCGACAAAATACCCGGGTCGGAATCAAAAAAAAGCAGTATTCTGCCGCCGGCTTCAGCACGCAGGCCGTGCTTTGCACAGGCTTCATGAAGCTCCGCCTCAAGCATAAACCTGCCGCCCGCAATCTTTCTGCTGTCGCCTGAGGCTGTTGCGGCAACGGACATAACCTTTTCTGCAGGAATTCCGGTCCAGGGGTAATCACTGTAACCGAAGCCGGTACTCAAAAGAACTCCGGCAGCAGCCGTTATAAGAAACAAAGCAGCTTTCAGTTTGCCGCCCCGCAGCCTCTTTGAAATTATGCCTAAGCCGGAAGCAGCGGCCGCTATAGATATTGTAATTATATAGGAATACCTTAATAACAAGCCGAGATGCTCATATATAATAAATCGGGATAAAAAAGCAGCGAAGAGTCCGAAGACTACAGGATTATCATAAATTTTTGAAATAAACAGATCTTTAAATGTTTTTAAGATTTTTCAGTGCCTCCCTTGCGGCCCTCTGCACGGTACCGGAATAATTCAGATAGCCGGTATAAAGAAGATAATCAAAAGCCGTATTGTCTCCAAGTTCTCCAAGATTCCTGATTACACCCAGGATTATCTGCTCGTCGACTATCTGCCCGTTCTCTGTATACGAATTCAGCACCTCAAGATACAGCGTCAGCCTTACTGCCGCATCATGTGTGCCGGAATTACCAAGTGCATCAATTGCCTCAATAAGGTTTACCTTGCGGCAAAGTCCCTGTTCAAGTTCAAAAACTGTATTGTCAAAATGTTTAACGAGGTTATCCGTCTCACCCGCCCAGTTCAGCGCGGTAAGCTCCCGTACAGACTCATAACGGAGTTCCCTTAAAACCCCCTCCTCCGCAGGCACCGCCGGTTCGGAGTAGAGGCCGATATCGAGGGCTACAAGCGCAATTGAAGCCTTGTCGTCACGGGACAGGTTGCCCTGTGAATACGCGGCCTTCAGAGCGGCGAGCTTTTCGTCCGGTATGCTTGTACGTATAACCTGGATAATATGATCCGTAAAATACCCGTTTATCTTGCCGAGCGCTTCGGTTGCTGAAAAATTCACTATATCTGCATAGCCGATAGTTCCTGTAGTAAATACAATCGGGAATGAGGTCGGATCTCCGAGCTTGCCAAGCGTAGATACAACCTCGGCAACAAGCTTGTTGTCCGGAGTTTTACCGGATTTGAAGGCCGTATTGTAATTCCTAAGCCATGTATTAATCCCGTAGATTATATCCTGCTTTCCTGCCGCAGTTTCACCGAGGGCGTTCATAACCTCAATCCTGACCTGGGAATCGTCGGTCAGGTTGAAAAAATTCCATAAATTATCGGCCGCGTTTTTTATCCCGCTGGTCCCAATCAGCCTGATTGTAAAAAACATCAGGTCGCGGCCTATTGTGTCGTTTTGAAGCATCCACGAATTATTGATTATAAAATCCAGAGAAAGTGTGTAAAGCGGAGACATGTCGGCGTCTTTATACTCGAGCGAATCCTGAAGGACCCTGACCTTGGTGGAAAGTGAACCCCGTGTAAAATTCTTCCTGAAGGCTTCAACAACCTCCTGGCTGTCAGCACTGAAAACAGGTGCAATATTCAATACAAGAAAAATGATCAAAACAGCTGCCGCTGCGGGAATTCTTTTCATAGATCCTCTAATAGCTGGTGACCCTTCGTACATTGCTGGGCTGTTCGCGTTCACCGAAGATGTTATATACATACGAGAGCAGCTGATTGCGGATGACAGGATGAAGGGGTGCTGCCTGCATATGAAGTACGGACTGATTCTTTTTCGGGTTAAAATTTACCCCCCGCACAATACCGGACATCCTGATTTTATACGGTCCAAGCCTGAACTGCAGTTTGATATTTATTCCGACCTTCGCCCTGCCGCCGATAATCAAAGCTGCTCCGCCCTCGGAAACATCCATCAGCCGGCACCGTAAACCTGCTGATTTTTCCTCTACGTCGTTGGTCTCGGTTACGTTCTTCAGCAGGTAAAGCTGGGCGGGGTTGTTGACATCGATCCGGACCGAAGAACGCTTCTGATTCCTTACCAGGTTGTCGGAATGTGTAATGTGAAGAATTGCATAATTTTTCTCGGAATAATCATCAAGAACATTTGAATCAAAAATATAGCCTGCGTCGTCACCACGCCAGAATGAAACCGCAATCTCCTGCCCCTTCCAGTCGAACCCCTCGGGCAGTACCGGCCCTTCCGGGTATGATACGGCAATATATTTACGGAGATTTTCGACAACGCTTGACATATAGGTTCCGGCGCCGGGCAGGTTGATTTTGATCTTCTGGTGGGTCGCAATTTTCCTGCTGCTTTTCAGTCCGAGTTTATACTTCGGAAGATTCAGTTCAACCCTCCGTCTGAAATCGAACAGCTTTCCGATAAAAGCAACGTTACTGTCGTCGATAGTAGTTCCTTCGTTACGGAATTTGGTAATCATCCCCCTTATTGACCGATCAAGCTGCTTGATCGACCAGAAAAGCGAGGTAGGGTTTTCAAGCCTGTTTTCTACCGCGACTTTGCGCAGCAGATGGACCTCTTTCATGCTGAAGCCGGACTCCCGCCCCTTCGCATAGAACTGCACCCAGGGAAAGTTTCCGCCGCCCATCCTCCTCATTATAATAAGGAGAGCAACGAGAAGAACAAAAATTGTACCAAGAATAATCCACATAATTTTATTATCGATCTTTATACTTATTAACTATAACTGCCTGAATTTTCTTGCAATTAAGCCGAATATGAATAATATTCTACTGTGTGAATGACTTTTTTTCCAGTAGAAACCTTAAAAAAATCGATATTACGCTTTTTGAACCCATACTTTTGTTCTCGGTGTTCTTCCTGCCCGGTTATATTTCACAGGGAATTCAGGAAGCAGCTCCGGATATGTTCGAAAGCGCCTATTTCAACGTTTTCTACCTTGTTTCGATTGTCCCCCAGATACTGCTGACTCTGTATATAATCGTTCTCAAACCCGGCCGCAGCCTTGCAGACTTTGATATCGGGCCGATAAAAAAATTTGATATACCAAAATCTCTGCTGGTTTTCGCAGGAATATACGGATGCGTTATACCGATAGGATTGATTGCATCATTAATCGAGCCCGAACTTACAAATCAGATTGTTTACGGTGCAGGCTGGCAGTTTACTAACCGCCGGATTATCCCTCTTGTGCTTCTGACCTGCCTGACAACAGGCTACGCAGAGGAAATATTCTTCAGGGCTTACCTGTTCAAACTGCTCTCACGTGCCGGGGCCGGACTTCTTCCGGCAGTGCTGATCACGAACCTGCTGTTCGGATCGGGACATCTGTACGAGGGCTATTACGCATTCGCGGCAACAGCTGCAATCGGGTTATTTTTGTCGTTCATTTTCATAAAAACAAAATCGATTCATATTATCTCAATCGCGCACGGACTGTACAACTTTTCCGTGCTGATGATTGCCATGACGGGGGATCTATGAGAATAATTAAAAAAATCATACCTGCACTGCTGCTGACAATTCT
The DNA here is from genome assembly GCA_003245835.1 of Spirochaetales bacterium. Taxonomy (GTDB): domain Bacteria; phylum Spirochaetota; class Spirochaetia; order UBA9216; family UBA9216; genus Thalassospirochaeta. The sequence continues at coordinate 5,367 of QKCC01000096.1, forward strand.
TGCGGTTTCAACGGTCAATGCCCAGGTTCCGTCCGCAGAGGTAACCGCCGAAATTATAAACGGCGAAAACGGCGGGTACAGGATTGTAGCCGTATATACCTTTCCTGAAGGCTACCACCAGACTTTTCAGCAGGATTTTTTTAAATTTGAGATATTATCTCCGGAACACCTGAGTATTGGACCGATCAATTACCCGGAACCCGCAGATGCCGACGAAACATCCCCCGGGAATTTTTACGAAACGGTCTTTATCGACGCGGAACTTATCGGGTTCAACCCGTCCGTAGATAAAACCGTTACGATTAGAGCGCACTACCAGCTGTGCAATGAAGACGGCCTCTGCCTGTTTCCGGCCAGTACGGTAGTTGAGGCAGCCGCAGATTACACCGCTCCGGCTGAAACAGCAGGCGGATTCGGAAAAAATCCTGCATTCTTCCTTATTCTGGCATTCCTCGGGGGGCTTCTGCTGAACGTCATGCCCTGCGTTCTGCCTGTACTGTCAATTAAGGCGCTCAGCCTTGTTAAACAGGGCGGAGAGGACCGTAAACAGATATTAAAATCATCCATGCTCTATACGGCAGGTGTGCTTCTTTCTATGGCCGCCCTTGCTGCAGTAATCATTGTTATAAAAGCCTCCGGCGAACAGGTCGGATGGGGATTTCAGTTCCAGAACCGCGGTTTCGTGCTGGTACTGCTGACGGTAATTTTTTTGTTCGCGCTTTCGCTTTTTGAAGTATTCACTATTTCCGCACCTGTAATCCGGACGGGCTCGCCGATAAAGTCTTCCGGCAGCGCAGCATCCCATCTGCTGAGCGGAGTACTGGCCGTACTGCTTGCGACTCCATGTACAGCTCCCCTGCTGGGGACCGCCGCAGGCTTCGCTTTTTCGCAGCCGGCACCCGTAATTGCGGCTGTTTTTATCATGGTCGGCCTGGGTCTCGCGTTTCCGTTCATACTGATAGGGTTTGTCCCTGCCGTTGTTTCGCGGCTTCCGAGACCTGGTGCGTGGATGAATATATTCCGCGCGGTTATGGGCTTTTTATTAATCGGCACCTCGGTCTGGCTGCTCGACGTTCTGATTTACCAAAGCCCGGCCGGGTACCTGACCAGAGTACTGATTTACCTGACGGCGGCAGCTTTTGCCGCCTGGCTGTACGGCAGATTATCCGCCCCGGGGGCATCAACAGGCAGACGTTTAACAGGCCTGGCGGCTGCTGTCTTAATTATTGCAGCTTCGGCAGCGCTGCTGCTCGGGGGAACATCCGCCGACACACAGCAAGCCGCTGCAGTTGAGGATAACTCAGGCTATTCCGGCTGGATAGACTTCGCGCCGGACACTGTCAATAAATACATCGGAGGCGATCGACCGGTCTTTGTGGCGTTCTCGGCCAAATGGTGTATGACCTGCAGAACGAATGAAAGCACTGTAATTTTCACGGATGAAATACAGGATTTTTTCAAATCAAATGATGCAGTACTGATACACGGTGATTATACGCTTAAAAACCCCGACATTGACCGCTGGCTTAAAAGTTTCGGCCGTGCAGGAGTTCCTTTCTATACATGGTATCCGGCCGGTTCAACCGAGGCGATCCTTCTTCCGGAGATAATCAGCCGAAAAACAATAAAGGAACTGCCGAAATGAGATATGCTGATATTTTAGTAATCAAATAGACAATTGCCATATCATCTGCTATTCTGAATTAAAGTTTAGAATCCCGGTAATATAATTCCCCGGGTTTTATATTTCATATTTTTCGGAGGATGCAGGATTGAAAAGCAGTAAGGACACATTAGCGCAGAGGCTTAAAACAGTATGCGCTCAATATGCGGATCTGAATATCTTTTTAATCAAGGACGAAAACAAGGATTTTCGACCGCTAACGTTCAGAGAATTCTGGGAAGACCTTAAAGTATACGCCGCCGGACTGAAGGCTGTCGGGGTTGAGCGAGGCGCTCACATCGGTCTCATTTCAGAAAACCGCAGAGAATGGATAATGACGGATTTTGCCCTGTCAGGCCTTGGAGCTGTTGACGTTCCGCGCGGCTGCGATTCCACCGCCGACGAAATAGGTTATATTCTCAATCATGCAGACTGCCCAGTTACCTTTGCCGAAAATAAAACCCAGGCTGAGAAGATAATTTCAAAAGCAGATAACCTTCCGCAGCTTAAAAAGATAATTCTGTTTGACGAACAGGGAATGGAAACTCTGCCGAAAACGGGAAATATTGAATACCTCAGCTTCAAGCAAGTGATAGATCAGGGCAGAAGCGGATACGCAAAGGACCCCGGATTCTTTGATGAAGAGATCGCGAAGGGCGATTGCGAGGAACTTGCGACAATTATCTATACATCAGGGACAACCGGAAAACCAAAGGGAGTCATGCTCACGCATAAAGCCTTTCTGTTTCAGGTAGACCGGATCAAACCTCACCTTAATCTTCTTCCGGGAGAAATTATGCTGTCGGTTCTTCCGATCTGGCATTCTTTCGAGAGGGCCTGTATGTATATCTGTGTTTTCCTCGGCCTCAGCACCGCGTTCTCAAAACCGGTCGGTGCTGTAATGATGCCGGATATGGAAAAAGTCAAACCGCAGTGGCTCACATCGGTTCCCAGAATCTGGGAGAGCGTACATGCGGCAGTAATCAGAAATATCAACTCCGGAAGCGCCGCAAAAAAAGGCCTCTTTTATTTTTTCCTGAGTGTTGCGGAGATTCAGACCTACCTCAGCGATATGTTTACCGGAAAGCTTCCGCAGTTTTCAAAGCGGAACAGGGTTGTAGACGCGATTATCAGTATAATACCGCTCATCGTACTGACTCCATTCAAAAAACTCGGCGATGTGCTTGTATTTGCAAAACTTAAAAACAAACTGGGCGGGCGCTTCAAAGCAGGAATCTCCGGAGGCGGGGCCCTTCCCTCGCATGTAGACAAGTTCTTCAGGGCCGTCGGAATATCGGTCCTCGAAGGTTACGGACTGACTGAAACCGCACCGATTCTTGCAGTCCGGATGGATACAAAGCCGATTCCGAATACGGTCGGCCCCCTACTTGAAGACATTGATCACAGGGTGATCGGCAGGGACGGCGAGATTATGACAATCGGCCACAAGGGCGAGCTGCATGTAAAAAGCGAACAGGTTATGCTCGGTTATTACAAGGAACCTGAGCTGACTGCCGCAATCCTTAAAAACGGCTGGCTTAATACAGGTGATATAGCCGTCTTTACGCATACCGGCGAATTCAAGATACTCGGCCGCTCCAAGGAAACGATTGTTCTTCGAGGAGGAGAGAACGTAGAACCGGTACCCATTGAGGACAAGCTAGGTGAATCAAAATTTATTGCCCAGGTTATGGTTGTCGGTCAGGATCAGAAATTCCTCGGCGCGTTAGTCGTCCCGAATGTTGAGGAACTTGAAAAGCTCGCAATAGAAAAGGGAATAACCTACCTCGAAAAAGAGGAGCTGATAAACATTCCGTTTATTCAGGAACTCATGAATACTGAAATTCAGGGCCTCGTTTGCGCAAAAACCGGGTTCAAAACATTTGAACGCGTTTTCAGATTCAGGCTTCTGCCCAAAGAATTCGAGGTAGGACGAGAACTCACCCAGTCACTTAAACTGAGACGGAATGTAATCGAAAAACTCTATAAAAATGAAATAAAAGACATTTTCAAATAGGTGAAAATGCTGAAAAGATTTTTATTATTGAGTTCTCTTCTCTTTGCTGCAGTGAATGCAGCATTTTCCGACACTGAAGAAGTATTTATAGAAAAAATTGCTGTTGAACCGAACGGCCGTAATACGACTGAACCCGAAACATTAAAATCATACCTTCAGATTTACGAAGGGCAGATCTTTGATTCTGAAGCGGACCTGTCAAAGGCAGTTGAAATCGAGCTGCAGTCGTTAAAAAATACAAGATATTTCAGCTATGTTGAAATCCGGATCTCCGGGTCAGCTGAAAACGAGAACGGATATATTCTGACTTTGGAATACGAAGATGACTGGACCTTTTTACCAATACCCTACCCTCTGCCGGAATCGGATATCGGAATAAACGGGTGGCGGTTCGGCCTTCAGATTAACTACGATAACTGCTTCGGAACAATGACCGACTTTTTAATAGACGGGGACGCCGGGTTCGCATTCGGAGAAGCCGATAAACTGAAAAAATGGGAGATTGAATCCAGTATAAAAAACCTCAGATTAGGAAAACAGCGCTTCTCGGTGGAATATAACCAGCTGTACAGCACCACTGAGGTGATCGATCCTAATGCTGCCGAGGGATATCAGCTGCTGCAGCATTATACAAATCACAGCAGTTCGTTAAAATTGGCGACATCTTTTAAGATAGCGCCGTTACTGACCTATGCGGTTTACCCTGAAGCCGGCATGAAATACCTTTACGACTACCACTCATCCTTTGAAGGAGCATCTGTACAGAATAATTCGGACGTCATCGAAGACCGGCTGTCTTTGATATTCGGACAGGAAATCCGTTATTCGGATGTCGACTGGATAAACCGCGTCAGGGACGGTTTTGAAGTAAAACTGCTGAATAATCTGAGGCTTTTGAACTCGTATGATAACGGTACGACGGTGGAATCCATGCGTATAGCCTCGGATTTCAATCTTACAGCAAATTACTATCTTAACCTGACAGACAGCATTTACTACTATACCGAAGCAGCTGCGATTGTTGTAATCAATGATTACGAAACAGGCCTCGGCGATAAGCTGCGGGGAGTAAAGAACAGCTCAATGTACGGTGATTTGGGGTTTTTCTGGAAGAATACACTTGGAATTGAAGTTTTCGGATTCGATTCTTTATTTATTCAACTGCATCCCTACGTAGATGTGGGCGCCGCTTTTTATACGCCGGAGATGCAGTCTATAGGGAACGCTTTCAGGGTCGGGTTCGGCACTGACATTGTTATAATGTTCGGAAGTGTCGATCTAAGGGCGACAATAGGATACGATCCTGTATCAGGATATATCGACATAGGTTTCTCGAACGAGCTTGAGTACTGAAAGGAAGTCATGTCCGGAAACATTACTGAATCCGGACATTGATGCATTAGTAGGGAACTTTTCTAAAAACGATAGCTGTAAGAGAACGCTATCCTGTTAAACTTGAGGTAAGTTGCTTCATACTGCCGGTTCTGATAATACCGGTTGAAAATGGTGGAGTCGGTATAATCTTTTCCGTTTTTAAACTGCAAAAGTACCGTCAGGCTGTTGTGATCATCAAACGAAAAATTTGCGACCGGTCCGAATGATACCGATACAAAATCGGAACCCCAGCCGTTATCGGCAGTCGTACTTACATCGCCGTCTGCTCCTGCCATCGGTGAAGCGGAACCCTCAGGTCCAATCTGCTGTGAGGTTTCTACCAGAACTCCGACGGTATCAATCATAACCGGCATCTGGTAACCGAGAAAATATGTTCCGCTGAATTTCCAGCCGTTGACGTTTTCACCGCTGTCGGCAAGCCACTGCCACGGCAGCCCCGAGATCGCTTCAGGTGTTGAAAAATGTGAGTAAGCAACCTTGGCATTAACCTGCGTAACAATATGGTTCCAGTCACCGGGAACTACAGCAGCAAGGTCAAACTGAAAGGTTCCGGAACCGAAAAGTTCTGTCACAACCCCGGGGAAAGATGTTTCTTCAATAGCACCGTTGTCGTTGTTGCCTACCCCGTTAAAAATAACGGCGTTCCAGCCTGTCCCGGCCATTGCTCCAAGATTAAAATTTAAAAAGGCGATCGGAGTCAGCGTAGCCGAAACCTTTGAATAGGCTGCTACCGGAGCCGCATACAAATCAAAATTAAACTGCACATTATTATCTTTTACGAGAGCGCCTTCACCCTGCAGGAACGGCATTTTAATTCTGTGTTTAAGAAATGCCTGAAGCTCTACCGCTCCCCAGCCTGAACCAAGAGTTCTGCTTTCAGTCGCGGAGTAGTCTCCTGCTGCGGGGGTAAAATCCGGCGGCGTCTGAACCGGCGTATATGACGGCAAAACAAATCCGCCCGTCTGGCCCCATCCTGCATTATCATCAAAGTAGTACGCAAACTCCGCCCCGGTTGAGGTTGTCGATTCAGTTTCCGCACTGAAAGCAAAAACAGCAATACTGAACAGCAGAAAACCTGCCAATAAAATTCTAAGACCTTTCATGTGTACCTCTCAAATTATCCTTAGACAATAATAAACAGCATTTACCTTTATTAAAAGAAAAATTTACAAAAAAACGACCATCAGTTAACCCGCAAGCTTTTACACAAACTTCAAACAAACCTCAGCCGCTTATTGACATTTTAATTTTTTCAAATAAAACTTCGCCTATGACACCAGTATATGTTGATGAACAAATCATCGTAATTAATAAAACAGCGGGACAAGCCGTGCAGTCCGCCCGGCCGGGTGATGAAACAGTTACCGCTATGCTTGAAAAGGAATACGGAAAAATCGGAATTGTGCACCGGCTCGATTCACCGGTGAGCGGGCTGATTGTTTTCGCGCGCACAAAAAAGGCTGCCGCCGGGCTCAGCAGACAGTTCAGTGAACATCTTGTCAGAAAACGTTATTTATGCGCGGTTGACTCCGCCCCGCCGTCCGAGGAAGGCGTATTGAAGAATTTCATGCGGATTCCCCCGGGGACCGGGGTCAACAAGGTTTATATAGCCGAAGAAGGCGGTAAGAACACCCGCGAGGCTGTACTCGAATACAAAACGGTTTACCGCACTGAAAAGTATTACATTCTGATGATTGAACTTAAAACCGGAAGAAAGCACCAAATCAGGGCCCAGCTTGCTGCAGCCGGCTGTCACATCAAGGGTGATGTAAAGTACGGCGCGCGGCGGGGAAACCCCGGCGGGGGAATTCATCTTCATGCCTGGTCGCTCGAATTCGCCCATCCGGCAACCGGCAAAAAAATGTCTTTTACCGCGCCGCTGCCCGATGACCCGATATGGAACGCCGCAGCTGCCGGCGGAGCTTTATCCGCCGATACGGATTAGCAGCACCAGAAGGATTATGATTACCGCGACAAGAACCGGTATGGCCCGGCTGTAGAAAAGGTCCGAAAACCGTTTTGCTTTTTTACCTGCAAGGCGGCCGGACCGGCTGCCGTCATTTGTACTGCCGAAATCATAAAAATCCTGGTTTTCATAGAGTCTTTCCTCTGCGTAACCGCAGGACGGGCAGCCGTTAACAAACATATCGGGACTTCCCGATGTTCCGCATTTCGGGCATTTAACGGACCTGAAATAGCGACCGCATTTAGGGCACCTTGTTTCGTTCTTGTCGACCTGTGTTCCGCAGTTGTCGCAAAAGAATTTCTGCATTATTTTTTATTGATCCCGAGAATTGTCAGGTCGTCAAACTGAATATCTTCCTTCAGATGTGTAAAAGTCAGGTACTGATCCTCTTCGGCAGCCGGCAGCGGATGAGCAAAATAATCCTTCCAGCCTTCAAAATGCTCCTGCAGAAATGCTGCGATTGCCTTATCTATAATTATTCTGTCATCGGATCCGGTATCAGGAGTGCGGTACATTCTGAAGATTCGTTCAACAGAAATACAGGCTAAAACAATCTCTTCGATCGAACCTGTACAGCCGGTAAAATTGAAGTACAGTTTTTCATCCGCAATCGGGTTTTTGTATTTTTCAAGATTGTATTTTCCGCCTTCTTTCAGCGCGTTTATCATTTCCTGCATCCGCTTAAGGCTGAATTCTTCAAACCCGTCCGTTGCCGAAACATTGTCAGGAATATTCTTCGCTTCATCTTCGGAAGGCTGCCACTTCAGCACATTGTAGGAAGAATCCCTAAGCAGCCGCTGGGCCTCTTCCAGACCGTCAGTGAACATCATCAGGTCATCGCCCGGGTTGAGTTTGTCCTTAATCTGGACAAATCCTGAACCCATTCTAACCATATCCGAATCAAAAACACCGGCTGCAGGCGCTTCCGGCAGTGTTTTTTTAATCATTTTCCGCTGTGCGCTGTCGTACATATGGACCAGGTTATCACCCGCATGACAGAATAAGGTGTCACCTGTATCTTCGTTCACAATCACTATTGTCAGCGCCGCGAAACGTCCTTTAAAACCCACCTGCTCTACGAGGTCGTTAATGCTGTAGGTCAGTTCCGAGATATTCGGCGGCAGCGATTTTCCAGATTTGCTTTTCGGGGCCTTCCAGTTTCTGAAATAACTCAGAAAGATAGTGGCTACCTCTACCATGATCAGCGAGGCTGGAACACCCTTGCCTGCAACGTCGCATTTTATGACCGCCCAGTGCACATCGTCAATCTTTCTGAAATCAAAATAGTCCCCGGAAACTCCCCTTGCACCTTCGTAGTAGCCGAAAAAGGCGATTTTATCATTCTCGGCACTTCCTATCGAAAGTTTTTTCCCGGTAAAATCGGAGTTCAGCGGAATAAAGTTTTTCTGAACAGCCTTACCACCCATCAGCATTTCATTTGCCTCGGCGGCTTCAACAAGCCCTTCGGTCATCTGGTTTACGGTATCGGCAAGCAGTGCCAGCTCATCGCGGGTTTTTATGTTGATCTCATGGCCCTTAAGATCCGCTTTGTCTTCGGTATCACGGATTAATTCAACACCCTTTACCAGCTTGTTTATCGGGCTGATCATCATCGCGGCCAGAATGAGTGCGCCGACAATTCCTAAGACAACTGCCGCGAGGGCGATAGCCGAGATGAGCTTTATCAGCTGGCGGGTCGACTCTGCTATGCTCGCAAGAATTCCATCCGTAGAAACACCGAGGCGGACGATTCCGCGGAAGTATACATCATCGTTCTGGCTTCTGAAAACGATCGGTTTATAAAAAATATAATTCGTATTGTCCGCGGTCAGCTGTTCGGAGTTGTATTCCGGAAAGCTCGCGACCTGGTTTCCGATTTCATACAGCCGCGTATTGAGTTCAGTATCGAGAGACCGGAGTTCATCCTGGATCTGGTTGATCGCATCTTCCGTTTCCTTGTTGCCTGTTCTGATGAACTGTTCTACAAGCGGATTTACCTGGTTGTTCAGGCGCTGGATTTCTTCAACAATTCCGCCTACCCTGGCAGCAGCCTGCTCGTTTATACGCTGCGCAAGGCTGTCAGTAACTGTCGAGACATCATCGGTCATCAGGTAGGTGCCGGCGGTTCCGAAATCCGCCCTGATATTGCTGTCGTTGGTGGCCCACACGTAGTCATATTTGGCAGGATCATAGTTTTCCGTCCCCTGCACCCCTGAACCGGTTATTGTAACAAACACGGCATCTTCCTTCAGGGCCGACATCTGCGACGGAAGAGTGCTGAGCTCGATTATATTTTTGGCGGGAAGGAAGGTCCGGGCCCCCGAGGTAAGACTTTCAAGCAGAACTCCGGCCCGCTCTTCAAGCCCCGAGGCCATAATAACCCTCTGGTTGTCCGTCGTGATGAATGCAATCGGTATCGCGATCATTGCAACAATCAGCATAACAAGAATTGTTATCAGCAATGCGAATTTAACCCTGAGTCCCATACGTATCTTTGCCATTTGAGCTATCCTCTTTCGTTTTTCTTCAGCATCGAATGCAGTCCCCGGTACAGGCCCGCCTTCTATCAGTGCGACAGCCTGCCTATGCAGAATTCTTGCCTCCGAAACAAGCACTGTTGTTCTTCTGAGTGTAAACACAAACAGAAAAACAAGAAGTACCATAATAAGGCCGAGCAGAATGTATCTGAACGGAACGGTAAATCTCCGTTCCGGAACAATTTTCATTACAGGAACCGGAATTGAAGAAAAGTCTCCAAGCTTCACAGTTCCGGATGATTCTATGCCGATTGCAGACCGCGTAAAATATAATCCACGCGCCGGGTGGACCAGACCAATCCGGTAATTCCCGGCATCGATATTTTCGATCACCGGTCCGGTAATATAGCGGTCGTTTACGACAGAATACAGTCCGTCTTCAAGCCTGTAGGTATAGTCGTAAGGCGCCTCACCGTCACGGTCGAGTATCACTTCCTGTACAAGGCCGCCTACGGAAAAACCGCGGCCAGTCAGCTCCAGCGTAACCGCACCGAGCGAGTCGGTTTCACTGTCTATTACGGTAATATAGGTGACCGGAATATATTTGTTCAGCCTGAAAAAGATCACCTCGGGTTCACCGGTATTGCCTACATAATCAACAGCACGAACGCTCAGAGCCCATAGACCGTTGTCGATATTTCTGAAGCCGTATGAAGTCTGTTCCGTCATCAATTTTGCAGCGGGAATTTTTACAGTCTGAGGCCCCGGGAGATCCCTGTTCCACAGACCAATAAACTGCAGGACGTATGAATACCCTGCAACGTCTGTATCGGATTCCGAGGGATTCCACCCGATTGAAGCAGTATTCGAGAGCATAGTCCCGTTATCATCAAATGCGGGTTCAATAAAAACAACTTTACCGGGAGGAGTGGTATCGCGTACTATCCGGATAACAGCCGGATCGGACCAGTTGCCTGCGTAGTCCTGCGCAATAACCTGAAAATACCATTCACCGTCTTCCGGAATATCAATTGTAATGCTCCGGTTTCGGTCGAGCATCATCAAATCGTGTTCTGGAGCAGCCTCTGGGTCACCGCCCCAGCTGTATGAATAACCCGCAATTCCGGAAGAATCTTCCGGCGAATTCCACCGTATAGTGTAGCTGTCCTGCGAAGAAGCCCTTCCTGCAACAAAATCAGCGGCGCGAAGAACAGGCTTCACGATAGTTTTATCGGGGGCAAGCATCATCAGTCTGTTGCGGCTGCCGAGTTCGTTCTCCCAAAGCACGAACATATCTTCGCCGCTGACGAGAAGGCTTCCGAAAACAGATACCCCGTCTGTCAGGTAATTCAGATCCTTATCGCTCCAGTACAGGCCGTCGCGGCTTGCAAGAATGTTGTGATAATCTCCGACCCGGTTGTCAAACCAGATTATGTAGTCATTGCCCCGGTAATTGGTAAGTCTCGGTGAGCGGCATTCAGCATCACCGCGACTGACCTGCTCAGGGGGCTGAGTCATTTTTCCGTCAAATCCGAGGCGGCTGTAGTATACCTGCGGGTTATTTCCCGCGTAGCTGCGCTCCCATACCAGGCTGATTCCGTCGTCTGTAGCAAGAATGAAAGGCCGCTGGTTGTCGAAAAAGCTCGGGTCGCCCGACCAGAAGGCATTCTCGGTGTCATCAAAGCCTGAGAGGTACTGAGGTGCGGACCAGCTGAGTCCCCCGTCGGTGCTGTATTTCAGGTACAGCTGAAAGGTCGACGCGGCTCCGACATTGAAAGCCTGAAATGCTACATACTCGCGGCCCCGGTACGAGGTATGGGAAGGAAGAAAATTGCCGTTAAGCGAAGGTTCCGGCGCAAGCGCTTTGTACTCGGTCCAGTTCGTTCCATTATCGGAGACAGAATAATAGATTCCAAGCGAACCGAACTCCGTTCTTGCTGATTCCTGCGTTACGAAAAGGATTAATCCGCCGTCTTCACGCTGGGAAAGCCTCGGGCTTGTCCTAAGCAGAAAAGCCGGGGAACGGTATATCTCTTTAAAATCTGTCCCTGCATTTTCAGATTTCATTATGCTTACCGAATTATCATTATTGGATACGGCAAGCGTGATCACCCCGTTCTCGTCGACCACAAAGGAAAAAAAGTAGCTTTCTTTGCCTGAATATTTATATGGACCCGAAAAACGCCTGAGGGTATTCCAGGCAGTACCATTTTGTGAGGTAACAGCCGACAGGTAGAATTCACCGCCGTCTTCGGTTGTGGTAACAGATTCCTGCCAGATTGAGGCAATCAAACCTCCGCCGGCTGCTTTTCTTGAAAAATCCGCGCCGTTTGAAACAAGAACCTGCTCGGCTTCCCAGTAAAAATCCTGGGCCGAGAGCATTGCTCCTGTGAAAAAAATGAACATTGTCATTAAAAGTGAGAATATTACAGCTCTGACCCTTTTTCGGCGCTGAATCCTTATCATCTTGTTCGCTCAATCCTTTCCTTCAGGTCAATAAGTTTGGGATTACGTTGATTGTCGGGATTTTTGAGCAGATTTTCCACTATAATAAGTGCTTTCAGGTAATTTCCGGCGGTAAATTCACTTACAGCCTCGTTGTAAAGCTGCTGATCGGCACTCGACATAACAGCGGATGCAGTTCCGCCGACATCGGTAGAGATCCTGTCCTTCAATCTTATCGCGTCATTATTGTTCGGGTTCAGGCTGATTGCCTCATCGAGGTAGCTCAGTGCAACATTAAACTCTGATCGGACATTCCTGCTTACAATATCATACGCAAGTTTATAGAGTTCGGTGCTGCGTGCGAGTTTCTGCGGATCCGGCGGTCTAACCTTGATTCCGGCGGCATACTCGGCTTCGGTAATGGCTGCCTTCAGACCCGGGTAATTCGGGTAAATTGCTGCAAGGTCCCTGAGATCGATATATGCCTTCTGCGGGTTCGAAGAAATCAGGCTGCGTGCAGTTCTGAAATCATTTCCGAAAACCTCTTCAAACTGCTTGGGATCCCTGTACTGGTTGATCTTCAGGTTAAGAACCCTTGCATCCTCATTGAACGGGAAGAACTGCTGAACATACAGAAGGCTCTGCTCGGCACCGGCAAAGTAGGTATCGGCATCGGAAGTCCGGCCGCTGTCGTACGCGGCTTTTGCTTTCTGGAAATCATCCCTGGCCTGATTCAGATACTGGTTCATTTCAACATACAGCGGGTCCGTGGACGCTATAACACGGCCGGATGTAACCGACAATGCAGTCTGGGTCAGGGTCAGCCAGTATTCGACCTCGGGGTTGGTTTCAACGTTGGTGTCCGCCCACCGGCTCTGTGCCTTGATGAGAATCGACTGGGCTACCGGGAAAGCTCCCTGGGAATAGCTCGATTTGGCCTGTGTCAGATATTCACGGACCTGCTTAACAACAAGGTTATTTTCGGCAACTTGTATTTCGCTGTACAGCCGCGGAATTTCAACGTCCCGGTAGTTCCGGAGGACTGGATTTTCAAGGTACGATAGTGAATCGTCGAATTTTGCGGCAGCCTGTTCGAGACGTTCCTTAGCCGCGGCAAACTGGGCACGCTGCGTAAGGGTCCTGGAATCTTCAAGTCGCCGTTCTCCTTCCTGCCTGAGTTTTTCGGCTGTAAAGATCTGCTCGCGCGCCTTCGTAATCAGGCTGTCGCTCCGGGCAAGCAGGGCGCTGCTTCTGCTTTTAAGATCATCCGAATGGTCCGATGCGGCTGCTACTTCGCTGCTGTTCCGTATTTCTGCGCGCTCCGCGATAATTGCGGTATCTACTCCTGAAATATCCGTAAGCAGCCGGTTGACAGTATTTTTCACTTTCTGCAGCTGTTCAAGAGCCTTGTCCGGATATCGATAGAGTGCCTGAAAATCCACGGTATTTTCGGCGTCCCCGTTCGCGGCAGCTGAAGCCTGGGCGTCATCTGCCGGAACTCCTGAAATAAGGTCGGAACTTTCAGTCACCAATGTTTCCGCCGCAAGATAGGCTTTTTCATAACCTGCCAGCCTTAGTTCGGCCACTTCCGATACGAGGAAAATTTCGGTATCCAGCAGACTGCCGGCCATCGAACTGAATTCTCTAACCGGAAGATTGACTGCCGCGACAGTTTTATTTTTTATCGTTTCGTCGCCAGCCGTATTCTGCACCTCGCCAAGCCTGTTTGACCACAGCTCTGCCAATCCCGAAATTTCGGAATTCTCGGTAGAGATTCTGTCTTTGAGGAACTTCTGCACTGTATAGTAATCAGATTCAGCAGGATCGAGCGCATCTATCTGTGCCGAAAGCGATGCTATGACCTGCCGCTTTTCGATAATTGTTTTGAATACTTCAGCCACAGTACTGCACTGCTCAAGATAATACAGATTCGATTCAAGCTTCTGCTTATCGGAAAGGTACAGCCCGTCTCTTTGAAACTGTGAATCGGATTCTAAATATTCCGTACCGAAACGCAGCGCATTTATCCCGCTCCGGGCTGCGATCGTGAATGCAGCAAACGCGCTTTCCGCACCGCTGTAGTTCCCGTCTTCGTAAAGCCCGGCAGCCTTGTTGAACAGTTCTTCCGCAAACTGAACTGAACTATCGGCAATGCCGTTGTATATTCCGTTCCAGAATAATTCAACAGCACCTGAAATCCCCTCGGGCTCATCAACCGTGGTACGCCCGTTGATCAATCTGTCCATGTAAATAAGGTAGTGAATCTGTTTATCTTCACCGCTTGCGGTCCTGATTAAATTCTCCTGGACGATGAAATAATCGGCAATATCTTTCAGAAGCTCTCTAATCTCGGCCGCACGCTGCAAATCAGGCATAATAGCTGCGGTATTTGAGATGTAGTCCTCAAGTTTTCGGCCTGTAAAGCTGGCGGAAACTGCAGAAGACTCTTCAGACAGCTTGGGAAAAAGACTGATGAATTCTTCGGACAGACTGCTCATCTCGTCGGCACGGCTGAAGACATCATTGACGACAATGTTTCCGTAACCGCCGTCATTGAAAATATCGCGGCTCAGATCGAACCCGGTCTCATAGGTCTGAACTGCAGCCGCATATTCTCCGCCCGCAATCTGACCTGAGGCAGTTTCCATGATTCCCACCCATCGCTTGTTGTTGAATACGAATCCGGCGGTTTCACGGGCAAGCACCAGCGATATTCTTGTCGCTTCGTTGGGGTTGGGATCGAGGTCTTCGAGTTCCTTTATGATCGGATAGGCAGCTTCAACTTCATCACCGCCGTAAACATTGAGAAGTTCTTCGTATTTGTCATTATAATACTCTTTATCTTTCCGAATCTCTGTCAGCAGGATCTGAACATCATCCATCCGCTCAGGGTGCTTCTTCAGGACTTCAATAAGGATCAAAAGAGCTTCATTATATTCTTTCGATTCAATAAGAGTCCGGGCTGCAGTCAGACTGTCCTCCTGCGAACCTCCTGCCCAGACCGCCCCCCCTGCTGAGAATGAAAAAATGAGTAGTATAACAACAAATAACCCTAATCCGGTTTTATACAATCAATCAGCCTCTAAACTTTTACAATAAAAGCAATTCCCATAATTCGCATCTGCGCCTGGGCAGAATATACCTGTTCCTATTGTCGGCAAAAAACGAAACCCAAATGAGCTGTCATTACAGGCAATTCAACTTAAATGTAACACATAAAAAGAATATTTTCGTCGTGTCAAGCCGCTTCCCTGCCGTTAATAAAACTGAATAGAAACGTGTGGATTTTTGTAGTATATTTAACATGATGAGGCGTATTTTTTTCGCTATACTGCTTTTTCTTCTCTCTACTTATACCTGGGCAACGGCTCTTGAGGATTACTACAACCTTATGATGTCGGTAGACTTTCTTACCGGAGATCCGAACACGGGAACAACTGTTTTCCCGCTGCTGCGTATACCGGCAGGCGGAAAGGCTGAAGGAATGGGTACTGCGCAGACCGCGGTTGCCTCCGATTCTTCATCGGTTATTTACAATCCGGCGCTGTCATCCGTTCTTGACCTGACCGAGCTCACATTCCTGCACAACAACTGGATCGCCGATTCCAGCATCGAAAGTGTAAATTTCACTGCCCGCTTCGAGGACCTCGGTATAGCCGCAGGGATGAAAATGCTTTACCTGCCCTTTACCGAATACGACAGCTGGGGTGATGAAAAAAACAGGGGATTGCCTATCGAGACGATTCTGATGCTGAATACATCATACAATTTTTTCAGAAACTACTATTTCAGCGGGGTCTCCGCCGGTGCCTCGCTCAAGGCAGGGTACCGTCATGTACCGGCTGTATTCGCTGAAAACCAGTCTTCATTTGCGATAATGGCTGATGTAGGGCTGTACAGCAGCTTCGATTTTCTGAAATTTTATGATTCAAGAGACGACAACCTTTCAATCGGCGTTGTTTTCAGGAATGCCGGGGTCGAGACGCTCGGAGAGGCACTTCCGACAGAGTTTTCAGCCGGTTTCGCCTATTCCCCGGTCAGACCTTTCAAACTTGCATTTGATTTCAACCTGCCTGTGAATCTTCTGGGTGAAGATGCGGAAAAATGGTATCTGGCCGGAGGCTTCGATGCGGTACTGACCGATTTCTTCTCTTTTCAGGGGGGATTCAACTACCGGGGAGCAAACCCGCGGCTGTCTCTTGGAAGTACAATCAACCTTGCCGAGGTCGCGTTCAACCTGAATTATACCCTGGATCTGACTACCGGATCGGAAATAGCAAACCGGCTCAGTCTTGAAGCCAAGGTTAAGCTCGGGGATGAAGGACGGTATGCAAGGGGACAGCGCGTGGACGAACTTTACATTGCAGGCCTTGAAGCGTACGCTGCCGGTGATCTTGAAAAAGCGATCTCGTACTGGCAGGCAGCACTCGATATGGACAGCAGTTTCACCCCGGCTGAGGAATTCATCGCAAGCGCATCGAGATCAACCGAACTGCTGAGCAGAATGGAAGAACTTAATAAGGTTGAATAAAACCGTTACTCGTGACGGGACATTTTTGCGTATACGGCAAACAGAAACGGATCGACCTTCCGGCTTGACATCCACCTGAGCATTCTTGATCTTCCCGATTCGGACCCTTCAGCCTCTGAAAGCCTGATCAGAAGTTTTTCATGCTTTTTGAAATCACCCTCGTCAAAAAGAAGCCTTATGCTCTGAATCAGTTCGTAAACCTTTTCTTTATCAGTGTAGTCGAACATGCTCCCGTTATCGTCTTTCGTCATATTAAGCAGCAGCTGCTCCATATCGGTGCTTGTTTCACATAACTGAAGGTACTGCTCTACATCCTTCGTAAACTGATCTTCATTGAAAACAATCCCGTCAACCTTGGTTCTGAGCTTCACCTTCAATTCAGTTGCCGCTTTTGAATCGGAATCGCGTTTGGAAAGAAACAGGTATAACAAAACCGACCCGACTGTACTGATGACTATTTCATCGACCATCGGTAGAGGATCCCGGATTACAACAGATGTAAAAAAATAAAGGACCAGAAAGCAAAGCGTTGAAATCAGAAACCTCGGAATAAACTTCTTCTCGGCGGACCAGTCTTTTACAGCCTGTTCGATCAGCCGGTACAATTCATTTCGAAGCAGCGTTAGAGATTCCACCCTCGGCTCCCGTCCGTAAAAACCGGCAATGTCATTTTTATCAAGAATGTTTATAAGGTTCTGCTTTTTATTGAAAGGATACAGAAATATCGAAGTACCGTTTTTTCTGTAGATATGAAATATTGTTATCCTGTTTCCGTCCATCTAAGTTTAAAATACCCCCTGCGCCGCCGGACCGTCAAGATGATTCTTGCCGATTCAGGCTTCCAGTTTTTTCTGTATATCAGCCAAAGAGAACAGCTTTGCATAATCATAAGCTGACATCCCCAGACTGTCCCTGATTGTTAAATCCGCGCCCTTGTCTATCAGCAGATTTGAAATTTCTTCCATCCTTGCCCCGATAGCTACAATCAATGCGCTCTGACCGTTTCTGTTTTTAAAATTTAAATCGGCTCCGCCGTCAATCAGCAGCTCCGCAATCCCCGGCTTCACCGCAATAACGGCATCGAGGACCGGGCTTGAACACCTGTCTCTCGCGATTATATTCATTGAAGCCCCATAGCTCATAAGCAGCCGGCATATTTCGATATCGCCGTTTCGTACCGCCAGGCTCAAAAGCGGAACCCCTTCACCATTCTCGGTTTCCGTTGAAAAACCGGCCTGAAGAAAGGCCTGAGTTTCCCTGTACATACCGTATTCAACAGCTTCGACAAATCCCTTGCTGCTGAAACTCAGGTGGGCCTCCGAAATTATTCTGCGTGCGTCATGCATCAGCTTGTTGTTTTCGGAAATTCTCTTCTCGCGCCTGACATGCGCAATAGCCTCACCTATGGATTGAACAGCAGGTTCACCGTAATAGACATCACCGAGCAGGGACGGATTGGTTGAATAAATTACAAAATGACCCTTATTGGCCGACAGGTATCCCGCAGCTATAGCCTCAAGCATCTCCACCGTGCAGTCGGCAGCCGGCTCATCATCAGCGGCTTTAACACGTTCCGCACAAAGCAGATAAAGCTCCGCGCTTTTCAGTTCCCTGATCAGCTGCTTTTCGGTACAGTCGTCTATATACAGGGCGCCGTATTCCATTTTTTCAAGCTCAAGGAGCCTACCAAGCGTGCTGATCACCCTGCTGTGTTTTTTTCGTCCAAGCATCAATAATTTCAAATCAGACCTCTGGGCATTTCTGATAACTCTTTATGCGGGTTATCAGAAATGCCTTGGAGTTTATTTATTTCCTTGTTGTATTTTCGACAATACGGCTGATAATTGCAATAGCCCGGAAAAAAACTATGCGGAATGCACAGGAAATCCCTGATCAGACCGCGCTTCTAACCCTGTTCAGGCATAAGAGTCCGCTTACATTTATATATTCTGCCCCCAGCTCTTCTTCGACCCTTCCGCGGATTAGAAAAGCAAAGCCGGAAGCCAGAACAGGTTCAAATTCATTCCATGAATGAGGAAAAAAGATCGTTTCGAAGATGGACCAGCAGTCTTCAAAACTTACAAAACTCATTGGTTTTCGCGAGGAGGTCAAAACCTCCTTCTCAGCTGCAAGGGTGCCGACAATAGTAATGCTTCGGCCCATGTGTTCACGAAGATTTCTGGAATCGATTATTTCCGGGGCACGCGCGTGCGCCCTGCCGATAAAAAAATCTACAGGGTGTTTCGAAAAGAATAAATCAAGCGTATCGATTTCATCAATCAGGCATCTGGACGAACTGTAACCCTTAAGCTGGGGAACGGGCAGCCTGTCGAAATCGCCTCCAAGCCCCGGGTTCCTGGAAACTCCGCCCCGCCCTGCATGATAATACAGCCAGAACATCTGGGGCCTGTTGCAGGAACCTGAAATACTGTCCAGGCAGCCGCTTTTTATCATCATCCGGATATACCGGTATGAAATATTCACCCGGCTTAACAGATCGATAAAACCGGTATAATCTCCGGCGCTTTTACGTTCTTCGATAATCGTTTCGATAAGCTCCGCCGGAACATCCCTTATCTGCTGAAGTCCCGCACGCAGACATTTGATTCCGCCCTCCGCTTCGATCAGATACTGTCTGCCGCTTTTATTGATATCGGGCTTAAGTACGGGGAACCCCATCCTGCGGACAATATTGAGATATACCTGCCGTGCATAAAACCCGCCGCCGTTATTAATTACCGACACCATAAATTCAAGCGGGTACCGCAGCTTCAGCCAGGCAAGGCGGTATGAAACAAGGGCATACGAAGCGCTGTGCGATTTGCAGAATGAGTACCCGTCAAACGAAAGAATCCCCTGCCAGAGTGTTTCGGCATCCGCACATGAAGTCCCGAAGGCTTCGGCCCCCTGCATGAAGCGTTCACGCCATTTGACAAGTTTTTCGGCCCGGTTCTTTTTTGACAGGGTCTTGCGCAGCTGGTCGGCCTCGCCGGGATTGAACCCTGCCGCCGCAATAGCGACCCGGGCGACATCCTCCTGGTAGACCATTATACCGAAAGTCTCGTCGAGCACCCCCTCAAGGCGGGGACTGAGCGGGCTGTAACTGCCCCCTTTCAGCCGGCGGACGTATTCGTTGATCCATTTATTTGCCGCCGGCCGAATTATTGAACTGGCCGAAACAACATGCTCAAAATCAGCACAGCCCATTTTTTTAAGCAGCTGCCTTGTGGCCGGTGATTCGATGTAGAAGATCCCTGTGGTGTCGCCCGACTCGATGAACCTTCTTGTCCGGACATCCGAGTACGGCTGAAAGCTTTCCCATTCGATCCTGTTCTCGCGTTCGCTGTTGACCAGACTGATTGTATCGCGCAGGACAGCAAGCGAGCGGTTGCCGAGCAGGTCGATCTTCACAAGCCCGCAGGCCTCGGCGCCGTCCTTTTCCCAGGCGATTACCGGCACTCCCGAAGCGGAGGTCTGTACGTGAGTATATGAAGTAATAGGCCCGGGGGTAATTATGACCCCGCCCGGGTGCGTTCCGATAAAACGCGGGCGGCCGTAAAGCAGGGCCGCCGCCGAGGCAATTTCACGAGGGAGTTCTTCTCCGCGGCCGCCGCGCCACTTTTTCATCAACTCATTCGCCTGCATATCGGTCATACCGAGGGCCTTTGCGGCTTCACGGGCGGCCCCGCGCCTTTTAAAGCAGACATGATCGGCAACCATCGCGGCCTGCCCGGGATAGGTCTCAAAAACGTAGTTCAGTGCGGTTTCACGCTCGTCCCAGGGGAAGTCGACATCAATATCGGGAGGATCGGCCCGATACATATTCAGAAAGCGTTCAAAGAAGAGGTTGTAGGCCAGCGGATCGACATGGGTTATTCCCAGAAGATAGGACACGATGCTTGACGCGGCGCTGCCCCTGCCGCAGGTCCGCGGGGCCCTGATGACTATGTCGCGGACGACCAGAAAATAGGCGGCGAACCCCTTGCGGCAGATGATGTTCATTTCATAAGCCAGTCTTTTTTCCACGGCAGCGCTTTTTTCCGCGCCGGGTTCCGTTCCGTACCGTCTGCGGATCCCTTCCCGGCACAGCCTGTAAAGTTCCCGGCCTGCCTCATCATCCGGCATATTCCTGTACCGGGGAAAAACCCAGCCCGGGGGCAGCAGGCTGTGCAGATCGGCCGCGGCCTCAGCTATCTCGATATTGCCCTGGAGGGCCTCGGGTACGGCGGAGAAATAATCTTCAAGGCGGACGTCCTCCGCCGTGCCGGAAAACCCTGTACATGCAGGCCCTGCCCCTTCCGGTACCGCTGCGGCGGCCCCTGATGCCGGAAAGGCCGGAAAATCCAGCCTCGCGGCCGGAATGCCCGTGTCCACGGAACGCAGCAGCCTGAGCGTTTCAAAATCTCCGGGGGCCGAGGCAATTGCCTCTTTGACCGCTGCGGTTTTTATGCCGAGGCAGCGGGCCGTCCGTTTGAGCCCGGCAAAAGGAACACCCTGAAAAAGCGCCGCGTAAAGCCCGCTGCCGCCGCCTTCCCTGAGCCGCCCAAGAACATCCGGCCTGCTGCTGAGGATCAGAAGTCCGTTCCGGCCGTTTTCAAGCAGGTCATGAACGGGATCATAGCTGTAATCGGTACCTCTGTAAGGGGAAAAATCATGCTGCAGTCTGGTAATTATCGTATTAAGCCGCCCGAAACCGGTTTTATCAAGGCAGTAAGCGGTAAAAAGATATTTTCGGTTTTCCGACGGGGCCGAATCTGTTATAACGGCGGCGGCGATCGCCTTCAGCCCGTATTTGTCGGCAGCATCACGGAAGGCCGGCAGCCCGTACAGATTATTGACGTCCGTCACAGCCGCGGCGGGGACACCTTCTGCGGAGGCCGTCCGGCATATATCTTCAGCGGAACGTACCCCCTGAAGAAGGCTGTATTCGGAGCGGCAATGTATATGATGATTTACCCTGATATGCTTTTTCATAATACCAAACAAAACTACTATACATATGTTTAGCATTAATAATATCAGTGTTCAAGCTTTAAATCAGCAATATGAGTTACAGCCGCTTCTTAATTAATTGCATTTGCGGTCATCAGCTAAGATCTATCATCTTCTTGAAGGCGGATTCCTCTTTCTGCAGTTCCTTTGAGCCCCGGGTTATCTTGCAAAGACTCAGCCCCAGTTCGGAAGCGATGTTTCGCTGACTCATTCCCTGATCAAGCATTTTGACCAGCGCCCAGCGGCTGGCAACCTCGCTTAATTCATTTTGAGTCAGAAGGCATTCAAGGAAATTATATATGAGTGCCTTATCGTCGGTTTTTGACAAGGCTTCACTCAGTTCTTTCAGATTTTCTTTAACATCCTTTGTTTCCATGGTTTAAATATAACAGTTTTTTCTACATATAGAAACAGTATTTATAATGATTAAACAGTATGAAATACTAACCCTGAAAGCGGTTGCAGAATCCTTGGAAGATCATTGACACAGACGTTAATAATGTGAAGAGTGTCGGTATGAACAGCAATAAGATACCTCAGAAATACAATCTGCATACACATACATACCGCTGCCGGCATGCTTCAGGAGACACCGCCGACTATGCCGCGGCTGCAGCAGCGGCCGGGGCCGAACTCCTCGGCTTCACCGAGCATCCGCCTTTGTTCAGTAATGCTGCATGGGATCCTTTCAGGATGACTGCAGAAGAACTGGATGGATATTTCAATTCAATTGCAGAGACTGCAGAAAAATACCCCTCGATGAGAATTCTGACCGGCTTTGAGATGGACCTTCTTCCGAGATTCAAATCATACTATGAAGACAATTTACTGTGCAGGGAAGGTATCGATTACCTGATCGGCGGCGTCCACTGGATCAACTACCATGGTGACTGGTTGTGGATCCAGGAAATGAACAGCGCCGGACATTTAAGAGAATATGTGAACGAGATTGCAGGGCTGATGGAAAGCAGACTAATGAGCTTCATAACCCATCCCGACATGTTTGCCTCCGGGTATACAAGATGGGACGACAACTCCCGGGACTGCAGCAGGGACATTCTTGCCGCGGCCGAAGAATACAGCGTTCCGCTGGAAATAAACGGCAACGGTTTCAGAAAGCCTGAAATAAGCACCCCCGACGGTCCGCGCTATGCATACCCGCTTCCCGAATTCTGGGAACTGGCGGCAGGTTACGATATTACCGTGGTCTGCAATTCAGACGCACATAAGCCGGAAAATACTATGTCGGATCTTGATAAATGCCATGATATTATAAACAGATTCAATCTGAAGCATCATCCTGTTCAGTCAATGTTCTCAGATGCCTCCTGAGGTGGTACAGGCCTGAATCAATTGAGCCTTTCGGCAGCTGCATGACATCGGCAATTTCACGGTTGGTCGGGGTCATTGCCACGGAGTTAAGATTTTCCCTGGCGGTCTGCATCCGGATCTTCAGTTTGCTGAGTTTTTCAAGCAGGCCGAGGCGTTCCCGGCTGCTTTCACAAATACCCAGTTCACGATGTACCTGGCAGATCTCCATATAAGCCTTATTGATGCGCCGGCAGTATTTTTCATAGCGCTCCCTTCTTGCTTCGCTAATCAGCCGGAGTTCGTCAATGCAGGCTTCGAGCCATTCAATACTGCATCCTGTAATCCCGGCAATTTTGCTGATGTAAGCGTCACTGATATGGTTCGCATTTTTGAGGGTCAGAATTATAATTCGCTTGTTCAGGGCGGAATTGCAGATTATCCCGTCCTTTTTCATTCCCAGGTTTGATCTGAACTTTTCAGAGATTTCCGGTTGCGGCGCCTGGGTACTGTCGCTGACGCTTTCAGCCTCGATGATGCTGTTGAACCTCAGGCAGTACTCCATCTTCCGGGAAGTCCTGGTATGCCGGTAGAATGAATTTACCTGCCATGAAACTGTATTACGAAGAATCGCGTGGAATGAAAGTCCCTTGTACTCGAAATTCTGAATCAGCCGCGACAGTTTGGGATAAAAAAACAGGTAGAAATCCGCTGCCCTGTCCCGGTTCCAGCCTGGAATCCGCATAACTATGTCGAGTACTGCCTGCGATGCAAGGCCGAAGGCTTTATCGTAGTCTTCACCCCTGGCCTGCCAATTAATAATTAATTCGGTAAGTTTGTCCGGTACTTTTTTCATACCGGTTCATATGCAATTTATGTGCCTGAATCCGGGGTCAAAAATCCCCCGGATGTTACAATCTGTTACAATTTCCGGGCTGAAGCAGTTACCGGTACTGCTCAGGCATCAGGATTCCAGCATTTCGGTGAGTTTGCGGTATACCTTTCCTATCCGTTTCTGCGAATTCTTGTCCGTCAGCTCGTCGGCAATAACCTCAAGGCTCGAGAGGCTCTCTTCGAGTGAAGCAGTAAAGCTGCTGCCTGACGTGAACCAGTAGCTGCCGAAGCCGTCAGTATGAAGCGTAATAAAACCCAACCCCTTCTTGCTTTTGGGTTTGCGGTAAAGGTACATAATCATATTGATGCCGTTGAAGACAGCGTCATTGTCAAAATCTGCCCTGGTATAAAAAGCCGGCGGCATCTTCCCGGTCTGGCTTTTTTCAGGGTCCATCAGCCGGCAGATCTTGATGATATTTACAAGCTTTACACCGCTCAGGAACTCCCCGGATGAAAGAAGGACTGTACCACGGAGCTTTTTGAATTTGGCATTTTCAGAGGGCTGCACAGAGGAGATTACCGTCCGGAATTCCTCCCACGGCAGGATTACCATCTTCTTGCCGCCCTTGTAGGGTTTTGCAGTAAAAAGCCTTCCCCCGATCCGGATTTGATGCTCTTCCTGCTTTTCGGCAGCACTGCCCGAACGCCCGCCGCTTTTAACCGGCGCAGACGGCTCCACAAGCTCGTGGTAGAGATCTTCAGAAATAATCTTGAGCCACTCGCGCCGCAGCGGAGAAACCGAACGCGCAAACATTCTTGACGTTCTGACGACCTCGCCGGCAACGATGTATTTCGGACTTTCCCTGAACATCACCGAACCCGGATGGATTGAAATCTGCTCGGCTGTCAGGCTGCTGTAGACACCCCTTCCCGACCTGCTGCATACAAACTGCATCAGTCCTGCGGAAACCGCGCAGAGGTAATCAGGAATCCTTCCTCCGCCCGATACAGGTACGCCCAGCTCACGCACTATATCTTCAAGCTGAAGCTTGATATTGGCAATCTCGGCCATTATCCGTTCATCAAGATAGTATTTTTTACAGAACTCGTCCTTCTTCTCAGCTTCCACATAGGATTCGTACAGCTTCAGGTATGAAACAAAATCACCGTCCGGGTCCCTGAATGAATGATGGGCGTTTCGTGCGGCCAGTTCTTCTCCCTGCGGAAGCGTATACGGGGTATGAGCCGTCAAAAATGATGCGGCGGTAATCGTTTCTTCTATTACATCCGGGTAGCGGTTTATGGCTTCCACAATCATACGCGAATGGCGCGGCAGCATAGGAAAGGCAGCCATCATTTTACCTATCGGGGTGAGCGTATTTTCGTCATTAATCGCGCTGAACATCCTGAGGGTTTCGACGGCGGCAATAATTCCGTCCTTTCCGGGCGGCGAGATAAATTCGAAACTGCTGAAATCGGCTATTCCGAGTTCGGCCATCCGCAGAACAACCTCAGACAGATCGGTCCTGTATATTTCTTCAGGAGTGAATAGCTCGCGATCGGTGAAATCTTCCTTCGTATAAAGCCGGTAACAGTCGCCGGCCTGAGTCCGGCCGGCCCTGCCCTTTCTCTGGTTGCATGAGGCCTTCGAGACGGGGCGCTCCACCAGCGAAGAGGTATAGGTTCTCGGGTTGTAGAAGTTGATCTTGGCATATCCTGAATCAATAACCGCTGTTATACCGTCGATTGTGATACTTGTTTCTGCAATATTGGTGGCTATGACCACCTTGTTTTTTCCGGGGGGTGTTTCTATAAACACCCGCTCCTGCTCTTCCTTGCTCAGGCGGCCGTAGAGCGGAATAATAAAAAGCTTTTTGCGCATTGAACATTCAGAAAGAAGTTTCGCGCAGTCGTTGATGATCTTTTCGCCCTGCAGGAATATCAGTATATCGCCTTCCTTCTCCCTTGCATGCCGCTCAACAATCTCGGTAATTTTGGCGAGCATGGATTCATCGGAAGACTCTACAATAGGAGGCTCATAATGAACTTCAACTGTGAAGGTTTCAGTATCGATATGAATAACGGGACATTTGTTGAAATATTCCGAAAAAACGTCAGTATTAATTGTTGCTGACGATATTATGACCTTAAGGTCCTTTCGGGTTTCGATAAGCTTCTTTAAAAGACCCAGTATAAAATCTATATTGAGGCTGCGCTCATGCGCCTCATCAATCATTATAACGCTGTAGCGGCTCAGGTACGGATCAGCCTTCAGCTCCTGCAGAAGGATTCCGTCGGTCATAACCTTTACATGCGTTTCGGGTGTAGTCACATCCTCGAACCGCATCTTGTATCCGACAAAGCCGCCGACCTTTTCATTCAGCTGCTCCGAAATGTAATCGCAGACAGAAAGGGTTGCGATCCTGCGCGGCTGTGTCACCCCGATTATACCGGATTGTGAATAGCCGGCCTCATGAAGGATAAGCGGCAGCTGGGTCGTCTTTCCTGAGCCCGTCGGACTCTCAACAACTACTACCTGCTCCCTGTCCAGTACTTCAAGAATTCGTGCCTTCTCGCGGTAAACGGGAAGTTCTTCAGGATTTATATGTCTTCGTGTATTCGTCAATTAATTTTCTCGCTATTGTTCCGTGACCGGGAATTGACGGAAAGCTGTCCGGGTTAAACCATCCCGCGTCTGTAATTTCAATTCCGTCGGGTTTTATATCTCCCGATCTGTATTCAGCTGAGAGTCCAAGCATCAGGGAATCGGGAAAAGGCCAGCTCTGACTGGCTATGTATCTGATATTCCCTATCTCTATTCCGACTTCTTCTCTCACCTCCCGTGCGGCGGTCTGTTCTATTGTTTCACCCATCTCCATAAAGCCCGCAAGCAGACTGTAGCGGCCTTCAGGAAAGCGGCAGTTGTGCGCAAGCAGAACCTCACCCTCTTTCTGGATCATTATAATAATTGCCGGTGAAATCCGCGGAAACTGCAGGCTGCCGCATGACGGGCAGAGCTTCGCGCGTTCTTTCGGATGCCATCCATTCTCTGTTCCGCACCGGCCGCAGTACCTGCTGTGCCTGTCCCAGTGCAGCATATGCGAAGCGTATCCGGCGGCGGAATTGATAAAATCATCAAGCTCACCGACATACCGTCTAAGCAGTACAAACTGCTGAGAACTGCCGCCGTCCGCGGCGGAAGCTGTAAATTCAGCCGAATTGAAACCGGCCGGCATGTTGAAAGCAATACAGCCGGTACCGTTTACTGTACCGAAATAAGAGCCGCCGCTCATCGAATTGATTCCGCTGCCGTCTATCAGTTCTGAAACTTCGGAGAGCCGCGGAACTGTCTGTTCCTTGACAAGAAGATCATCACCGCAGAAAAAGTTCACTGCCTGTTCTTAATTTTTTTTCATCATATTCGGGAATAAAACTCACAGGTCAAGCACCTCTTTGATCACAGACGGCTCCAATGTCTTTATTTCAGTTACCCCGGCCTTTTTCTGAAGAATAAACCGGATTTCTCCGTCCTTTTTTTTCTTGTCAGAAGCAAGAGCCTCCATATAAAGTTTATGATCAAAACCATTGAAATCAATATCGTAATTATAAGATCTGAGTATTTTTTCAACCCTCGCAGCGTATTCTGCCTCGGTAAACCCGACAGCCTTCCCGGCGGCCACAGCCCGTCCGATTCCCCAGGCAACTGCTTCACCGTGTGTAAACCGGCCGAGTCCGGCGGCAGTCTCGAGCGCATGCCCGAATGTGTGCCCGAAGTTAAGGTGCGCCCTTACTCCTGCTTCACGAAAATCTTCTTCAATATACGAGGCCTTGACCATGAGGCTTCTGCATATGATGTCGGCCATCACAATGTGGTCACGGCTCAGAATCTGGGAAGATGAGTTCTCTAAATCATCAAGCAGGTCCCCGCCTGTGAGAAAACCGTGCTTGATAACCTCCGCAAGCCCGCTCATATACTCGCCGTCGGGCAGCGTATCAAGAAATTCAGTAAACACCGCAACCTTCTCTGCCGGAAAGAAACTGCCTATCAGGTTCTTGCGCTCGAGAAAATCAACACCGGTTTTACCGCCGATTGAAGCATCTACCATAGACAGAAGAGTCGTGGGAACAAGAACAAGCCTGCAGCCCCTCATATATACTGAAGCGGTAAAAGCCGCCATATCGCAGATTACGCCGCCGCCGAGTCCTATAATCAGCGCATTCCTGTCCAGCCCGAGACGGACCGCCTCGGCCGCTATTTTTTCTATCGAACCGAGATGCTTATGCTTTTCGCCTGAACCGAGAACAACAAACCTGACGCCCGCAGACTGAAGGTGCCGGGCAGCCGCCGAATGAATCATGTTTTCATCGGTAACAAGAAGACTGTTTTCGGGCTTGATTTCAAGGACTCCGAAATCAGGGACTTTCCCGATAAAAACTTCTGTTGTTCTGCCGTCAAGATTGACCGTAAAATTTTTCATCAAGGCGATTATACAGAAAAACACCCGGAGAGGATAGCATTATCAATAATTCGAAATGTAAACCTCGAAAGCGGTTGTTGTATTATTTGAGGCACAGATCCTTTGAGTAATCTTCTTTGCTGGATTTATATTTTCTCCCGAACACCGCTTTCAAGACGACAGTTACATGAATTACAGCTGCAATTACTTCGATCACACTTGCGAGCAGTAACGGCGACGAAAAAATCCTCCATTTTTTCGTTGATGTTAATGTTAGCAAGTGTAATAGTTATAAACAGCAGCTATAATGATATGTTGTTGCCGTATTCTATAAAACGTTGACCAGAACAGCTGTTCACTGATATTATTCGGACATGAGAAAGCTAATATTTTCGATAATCATATTCACAGTAATTCTGCTTCCGGTTTTTTCCGAGGCTTCATCTGATAATTCCGCAAACGGAGAACTCAGCTTCGGTCTACAGTCCAGTATTTTTAAATATGTACTCACAAGTTCCAATGCAATTCTGAACACCGCAACCGGCGTACCTACAAATTTTGCGGAACTGAACAACTACCCGCTCATGCCGGGAGACATTTTCACACTCGTAATCAACTACGGTGCGAACTCGGAGAGAAGCGCCGATTATATAACAACATACACAATTCAGCTTCAGCCCGATTACTCAATGATTATCCCTTTTATCGGAAAAACAGATGCAAAAGGAAAAAGCATCGCTCAGCTTCGCGAATCAATAGCAAAACAGATCAGCAGTATGATGCCTGTCCAGTACGTCTCTTTCAACCTGACATCACCCGCCACATTCAGTGTTTTTATCTACGGCGGGGTCAATATATCAGGCTACATAAATGCTACCCCGGTCACCACCGTAATCGACGCAATAGCCGCATGCCAGGGATTCAAAGACAATGCGTCATACCGTGACGTACGGATCATCCGCGGCGATCAGACCATAAGCGTTGATATATCCGATTTTTACAAGAACGC